>NZ_JALLGW010000003.1 GCF_023074835.1 Halomarina salina | reverse complement strand
GCCGCGGCCCGCACCGCCGACGAGGAGACAGAGGAGACGTGGGACGGCGAGCGATGGGCGTTCGCCGGTCGAGTCGCGACGCTCCAGCGTCGCGACGTGCGGGTACCGCGAGAAGCACCGACCGACCCCTGGACCGCCAGCGGCCGAACCGCTCGAATGCGCTGAGCGTGTCGAGACCCCCGGAGACGCCCCGAGCAGGAGTCGACGTTCCGACGGACGCGACTCGGCACCGGTTCGCTGGTGCGTGCGTCGACCGGTAGAGTAAGGTGCGCTGCGGGGGCAGATTGGGCCGAGATGTTCGAGAAGGTACTCGTCGCCAACCGTGGCGAGATAGCGGTCCGAGTCATGCGTGCGTGTGAGGACCTCGGAGTCGCTACCGTCGCCGTCTATAGTGACGCAGACAAGAACGCTGGACACGTCCGGTACGCGGACGAGGCGTACAACGTCGGTCCCGCGCGTGCGGCCGACTCCTACCTGGACCAGGGGGCCATCGTCGAGGCCGCGCAGCAGGCTGGCGCGGACGCCATCCACCCCGGCTACGGCTTCCTCGCGGAGAACGCCGACTTCGCCGCGCGCGTCGAGGAAGCAGAGGGCGTCACGTGGGTCGGGCCGAGCAGCGACTCGATGGAGCAGGCCGGTGAGAAGACCAACGCCCGCACGGTCATGCAGGCCGCGGACGTCCCCATCGTTCCGGGGACGACAGACCCCGTCGAGACGGTCGACGAGGTCGAGGCGTTCGGGAACGAGCACGGCTACCCGGTCGCCATCAAGGCGGAGGGCGGTGGCGGCGGTCGCGGGATGAAGGTCGTCGAGGACGAGAGCGAAGCCGCTGACCAACTGGAGGCCGCCAAACGCGAGGGGGAAGCGTACTTCGACAACGACTCGGTCTACCTCGAACGCTACCTGGAGAGCCCTCGACACATCGAGGTACAGATCCTCGCCGACCACCACGGCAACGTCCGCCACCTCGGGGAGCGCGACTGCTCGCTCCAGCGTCGCCACCAGAAGGTCATCGAGGAGGGCCCCTCGCCCGCGCTCACCGACGACCTCCGGGAGCAGATTGGGGAGGCCGCTCGGCGGGGTGCGGACGAGGCCGACTACTACAACGCCGGCACCTTCGAGTTCCTGGTCGAGGACGACGACGACCGGGAAGCGGGGGACCTGCTCGACGCCGATTCGGACTTCTACTTCCTGGAGGTCAACACCCGCATCCAGGTCGAGCACACCGTCACCGAGGAGATTACGGGCATCGACATCGTCAAGTGGCAACT
Organism: Halomarina salina; assembly: GCF_023074835.1. Classification (NCBI taxonomy): domain Archaea; kingdom Methanobacteriati; phylum Methanobacteriota; class Halobacteria; order Halobacteriales; family Natronomonadaceae; genus Halomarina; species Halomarina salina. Next base: position 259,901 of record NZ_JALLGW010000003.1, on the reverse strand, counting down.
GCGGGTCGCCGCCGGCGAGGAACTGACCTTCTCGCAGGACGACGTCGACCTGAGGGGTCACGCGATGGAGTTCCGCATCAACGCCGAGAACGCTGCCGAGGAGTTCGCCCCGGCTCAGGGCGGTGCACTGGAGACGTACGACCCGCCCGGCGGTATCGGCGTCCGGATGGACGACGCGCTCCGGCAGGGCGACGACCTCGTGACCGACTACGACTCGATGATAGCGAAACTCGTCGTCTCCGCGAGCGACCGCGAGGAGTGTATCGCCCGCTCGAAGCGCGCGCTCCGCGAGTACACCATCGAGGGTATCCACACCATCCGGCCGTTCCACCTGATGATGCTCGACGATGACGCGTTCGTCGGCGGCACGCACACGACGAACTACCTCGACGACCACATGGACGAGACGCCCATCGAGGAGTACCAGGGGCGGTACGGTACGGAGGCGTCGAGTTCGTCGACCGAGGAGGAGACCGTCACCCGCGAGTTCACGGTCGAGGTGAACGGCAAGCGGTTCCAGGTCGACCTCGAAGAGAGCGGCGTTCCGGAGGCGTCGACTCCCCAGCGACCCACCGACGACGGCCCCGCCCGCAAGGGTGGTTCCTCGAACGACGACGACACCACCGCCGTCGCTGGCGACGGGGAGGTAATCGAAGCCGAGATGCAGGGGACGGTCCTCGAGGTGGCCGTCGAAGAGGGAGAGACGGTCGAACCGGGCGACCCCGTCCTCGTCCTGGAGGCGATGAAGATGGAGAACGACATCGTCGCGGAGATGGGAGGGACGGTCACGGAGGTGGCCGTGGAGGCCGGTAACTCCGTCGACCAGGGCGACGCCCTCGTCGTGTTGGACTGACGGTCGCGCCGGGCCGACACGGACCGAGCCGTGCCGTGGCAGTCAACCGTGGACTGGCTGGCCGACAGCGGCCCCTTCGAACCGCCCCTCACACGGGCGGTGGCGCGTCCGATTCGGTGGAACGACTGTCACTCACCGACCGCGGACGTCCGACCGACCGTGCCCGGATTCCTCGGCCGGACCGTCGGCCCGTTGCTGTCGCAGGGGGCGCTCCACTCGTAGCCCGCTTCGTGAGTGAACACGAGCAGTCCCTCCCAGCCGTCGAGGAGACACCTGGAGAGCCACTACGGACTCGTGCTCGCGTCGGGTGGCCGTCAGGTCGTCGAGGGGTCCCGTCCGTCCCGGTAACGGACCGCCGCCCTCTGCTGGTCGCCGAGTGTTCCCCGATTACCTTTCGAATCGGTCTCCGACCAGAGGACGGTCGTCGAACGCACTGCTGGTCGAGGGGCACGCGCAGGTCGACTCCGGCCACTGCGACCGACCGGACCCGAAAACCGTGGATTCATGGGGACCTCGGGCGGAGGTCGTTCACGAACGCATGACGGACCAGCCCGCCTCCGAGTCGACCGATCATCTCGGTCTGTTCGACTGTCTCCTCCTGAGTGTCGGTGGCATGATCGGCTCGGCCATCTTCGTCTTCCCCGGGTCGACGGGGCGACTCGCCGGTCCCGCTGCCCCGCTCGCGTGGTTGCTCGCCGGCCTCCTGATGACCGCCATCGCGCTCTGTTACACCGAACTCACCCTCGCTTTCCCGCGCACCGGGGCGCTCGCCATCTTCCCGTACGAGACGCTAGGGCCGTCGACACGGCTCCGGGCGTTCGCCAGCTACCTCGAAGGGGTCGGCTACGCCATCGGCTGGGTGTTCGGCATCACGGTGTCGGCGCTCGCCATCGCGGGGTACCTCGGGACGGTCGTTCCGGCGGCGGCGGGCCACACGACCGGGGTCGCACTCGCGGCGGTCGCTCTCGTGACCGCAATCAACCTCCTCGGTGGGCAGGTCACGAGTCGGCTCAACCTGCTCCTCACGGCCGTCCTGCTCGCCGTCCTCGTCGCCTTCGTCGCCGTCGCCACAGCACGGGTCGACCCGGCGAGGACCGCTCCGCTCGCCGTCGGCGGCCCAGCGTCGTTCCTCGCCGCGGTCCAGATATCGATGACCGCGTACGGCGCCTGGACGGTCGTCCCGGCCGCTATCGGTGAGATACGCGAGCCAGCGTACACCGCACCGCGGGCCATCCTGCTCTCGCTCGGCGTCACGACCGTCCTGTACGCTCTCGTCGTCTTCGCCCTTCACGGCGTGGTACCGGTAGACCAGTTCCTGGCCGACGGTGCGACGCTCCGGACACCGCTGGCGACGGCCGCGACGATACTCGGCGTCGAGTGGCTGAGGTACGCGCTGGCGCTCGGCTCGGTCGCCGCCATCTTCACCACGATGCTCGTCGGGACGATGAGCGCGAGTCGCGTCCTGTTCGCGCTCGGCCAGAACGGGACGCTGCCGTCGCCGTTCGCGTCGGTCACCACGGGGACCGGAGTCCCCAGCGTCGGCGTCGTCGCGGTCGGCGGGTCGGCGGCCGTGCTCTCGCTGTTCCCGGGGTACTTCTACGAACTGCTCGTGGTCGCGTCTATCGTCGGGACCGGCATCCCGTACGGCATCAACCTCCTCTCGTTTCTGGGGCTCAGGCGGTATCGAACCGACGTGCAGCCGTCGTTCCGGGTTCCCGCTGGCCACCTGGTCGCCGGCGTCGCCGGCGTCGGACTGGTCGTCGCGATGGTCGGCCTCGGCCTCACAGAGGTTGTTTGGTCGACGGTCGCCATCGCGCTGCTGACAGGGTACTACGCGATCCGGCGGCTCTTCGGCTCCTCGCCAGCACGGTCGGCGTCTTCGTAGCGCGAGGTGGGCGGGGCCTGCCCCGGGGGGAGATAGTGAAGGCATTCGTCACCCTCACCGCGGGCCGGGAGGCGTCGCCGGAGTTGCGCGACGAGATCAGTTCGTTCGCACGCGAGACCCTCTCGAAACACGAGTACCCCCGCGAGGTGGCGATCGTCGACGAACTCCCGAAGACTGCCAGCGGGAAGATCAAGCGGGCGCAGTTACGCGAGTGACCGGGTCGGACCGGCCTCAGCCGGCGGGTCCCCGAGCCGCGACGACGACGGCGGGCTTTATTGCATGGGTGGGCGTCAGCATGCCACATGGACCTGCAGTCCATCACGGTACTCGACCTGTCACGCCTCCTGCCCGGCCCGTACGCGACGCACCTGCTGGCCGAGATGGGGGCGGACGTCGTCAAGGTAGAAGCGCCGAACGGCGGCGACTACGCTCGCTACGCCGAGCCGACCGTCGACGGCGACTACGGGGCGATGTTCGCGGCCATCAACCAGGGCAAGGAGAGCATCACGCTCGACCTCAAGTCCGACGAGGGTCGGGAGGCGTTCCTCCGACTCGCGGCCGAGGCGGACGTCGTCTTCGAGCAGTTCCGTCCCGGCGTCGTCGACCGACTGGGAATCGGGTACGACGACGTCGAAGAACGGAATCCCGACGTCATCTACTGCTCGCTGTCCGGGTACGGACAGTCCGGCCCGTACAGCGACCGGGTCGGTCACGACCTGAACTACGCGGGCTTCGCCGGTCTCCTCGACATGACGCGTCGCGACGAGGAGGAGCGCCCTCGCATCACCGGCTACCCCGTCGGCGACATGGCCGGCGGCGTGTTCTCGGCGCTCAGCATCGTCGGTGCGCTGCTCGGTCGGGAGCTAGGAAACACCGGCGGGAACTACCTCGACGTCTCGATGACGGACGCCGTCCTCTCGTTCTCCCAGGCGGTCGGGTCGCTGGCGAACGCCGGTGAGGACCCGCGCCCGGGCGAGACGAACCTGACGGGACTGTACCCCTGCTACGATATCTACGAGACGAGCAACGGGCGACACCTGACGCTGGCAGCACTCGAGCCGAAGTTCTGGGAGAACCTCTGTGCGGCCATCGACAGACCGGAACTCGTCGACAAACACCAGTCCGACGACCCGGCGGTCAGGCGGGCCGTTCGCGACGAACTGCGCGAGGTGTTCGGGTCACGGAGCCTCGCCGAGTGGGAAGCCGACCTCGGCGAGCAGGAGGTCATGATCGGGAAGGTGAACACGCCACGCGAAGCGCTCGACGACCCTCACCTCCGGAATCGCGGCGTCGTCGACGCCGACGGCGAGGGGTTCCCCAGAATCGGGTATCCGGCCGAGGTACACCATGGGCTCTCGGGCGGGGGGGGGCAGGCCCCCGGACTGGGCGAGCAGACGAGCGACGTGCTGCGACGGTTCGGCTTCGAGGCCGCGGAGATCGACGCGCTGTTCGACAGCGGTGCCGTCGAGGGCTCCTGACGCTCCGAAGCGCTGGTCGGCGCTGCGGCCGCGACCGAACGGCCGGCGCTCCGCTACCCGTCTGGGTCGCGCACCTCGACCATCCCGAGGCCGATCCACGAGATGACGACCTCGCCGTCCTGGTTGATGCCCTCCATCTTGTTGTCGACGTAGCCACGGCTGGGGTCGCTCTCCGAGCGGCGTTTGTCGACCACCTCGACCCGGAGGTGGAGCGTATCGCCAGGCGTCACCGGTTTCCGCCAGCGGAGTTCGTCGACGCCGCGTGCCCCCATGCTCGCCTGGTCGTGCACGTACCCGTCGACCAGCATCCGCATGCAGACGGCGGCGGTCTGCCAGCCGCTGGCGATGAGTTCGCCGTACGCGGTGTCCTGGGCCGCCTCCTCGTCCGTGTGGAACGGCTGCGGGTCGTACTTCTCCGCGAACTCGACGATCTCCGCTTTCTCGAACTGGTACTCCCCGAACTCGGAAGATTCCCCGACCGCTATGTCCTCGTAGTATCGCACACTGCGAGTGAAGGATGGTACCGACTATCAAATCATGGGTCCGACCGAGCGACTACTGTAGCTGCGTTATCGTCTCCCGGACGACGTCGTCGCTCGCCCACCGGCTCGGGAGGTACGCGACGGGCGAGTCCGCACCAGCATCGACGAAGCGCTCGAAGCTCTCGGCCGCCTGCTCCGGCGTGCCACAGGCGCCGATAGCCGAGACCATCTCGTCGGTGACCGCGTCCTCCGCACCGGCCTGCGTATCTGCCTTCCAGCCGTCCTGAATCGCTTCGGCCTCCTCCTCGAAGCCGAAGTTCGCCACCATCTGTGCGTAGTAGTCACCCATCGCCCCCACGTAGAACGCGATCATCGAGCGGACGGCTCCTTCGGCGGCCTCGGGGTCCGTCTCGGAGATGCAGGTCGGCACCCAGGGGGCGATGTCGACGTCCGCGAGCGACCGGTCGCCGCGGTCGGTGCCACGCTCGACGGCCTCCAGCGCGTCGCCGACGGCCGTGTTCGGGAGCAGCAGGGGTATCCACCCGTCCGCGAACTCGCCGGTGAGCTGGCGGTTGACCTCCCCCATCGCCGCGACGTAGATGGGACAGTCGTAGGTTCGCTCCACGTCCAGCGCGAACCCGGAGAGGTCGAACAGCTCACCGTCGTACTCTACCCGGTCGCCCGACAGGTACGCGCGGACGATTTCGACGTACTCGCGGGTTCGCCTGAGCGGCTCGTCGAACTCTGCGCCGTGGAAGTTCTCGATGACCGCGGGGCCGCTCATCCCCAGGCCGACGCGGAACCGCCCGTCCGACAGGTCGGCGAGGGTGTTCGCCGTCATCGCGACCAGCGCTGGCGAGCGTGTGTAGACGTTGAAGATGCCCGAGCAGACGTCGATGGACGCCGTCCGTTCGAGCAGCCGAGTCATGGTCGGGACGGAGCTCCGCCCCCAGGATTCGCCCTGCCAGTACGTTTCGAGTCCGGCGTTCTCCGCGAGTTCGACGTACTCGACGATGTCCTCCGGAGCGTCGCCGCCGAGGGTGAGACCGTTCGCGCGCATCGTTCGTGTTGCTCCGGTGGCACTCAAACGCTTTTCGGTGGTTGCACTGCGGCCGGTCGCCGTCGTCGAGCGTCGCACACCCCGATACCCTATATCGACGACCCATCGACGTCGGACGGCTGGAGTTCGAACTTCTGAATCTTGCCACTCGGGTTGCGTGGCAGTTCGTCGACGAAGTAGTACTCGCGGGGGCGTTTGAAGTCGGCGAGTTCGTCGCGGGAGCGGCAGAACTCGTCGAGGCTGTCGGCGTCCGCCCCGCTCCCGACGACGTACGCGACGACACGCTCCCCCCACTCGCCGTTCTCCTCGCCGACGACCGCGACCGCCTCGACCGCCTCGTGGTCGTAGAGGACGTTCTCTATCTCGGTCGGGTAGATGTTCTCGCCGCCCGAGATGATCATGTCGTCGATGCGGTCGACCAGGAACAGGTAGCCGTCCTCGTTGACGTACCCGGCGTCGCCGGTGAAGAACCAGCCGTCGCGGATGGCGTCCGCGGTCAGTCCGGGACGGTTCCAGTACTCGGTCAGCATCGGTGGCCCCTGGAGGATGATCTCGCCGACGTCGCCGCGCTGGACGACGTCCGTCGGAGCGACCGGGTCGTCGGGGGATTCGGTCTCGGTCGGCGAGACGATACGTAGCTCGTGGTTGGGCGCGGCCCGACCGACGCTCCCGAGCTGGTCGTGGACCTCGTCCGGCCGGATGAACGTCGCACAGGGCCCCATCTCGGTCATCCCGTACGCAGTCGCGTAGTCCTCGCAGAACGTCTCGATGCACTGTTCGAGGAGCGTGGGCGGCATCGGGGCGGCCCCGTAGATACCGAGCTGGAGGCTGCTCCCGTCGAAGTCGGCGGCGTCTTCGGCGGCAGACAGTAGCTCCGACCACGTCCGGGAGGCGACGAACAGGTGCGTGGCCTGCTCGGCGTCGACCACGTCGAGGACTCGCTCGGGGTCGAACTGGTGGAGGACGACCGTCGTCGCCCCGAGGTTCAGTCGCGGGCAGAGACCGCAGTTGAGTTCGGCGTTGTGGTACAGCGGCATGGCCGAGACGCCGACGTCCGTGTAGTCGAGGTCCAGCCGACCGAAGTACAGCATGTTGTGGTACGTCGCGTCCTGGTGGGAGTGGACGACACCCTTCGGTCGTCCCGTCGTCCCGGAGGTGTACATGATGGCGTACTGGTCGGTCGGTGCGACCTCGATCTCGACGGGACCGTCGTCCGCAGTCGAGACGGTCTCGTGGAACCCCCTCGCGTAGTCTGGCGTCGACTCGACGTCGTCGTCGACGTACAGGTACCGGTCGACCGTCCCGAACTCGTCGCGGCCGGCCTCGACGGTCTCTCGCGTCGCCTCCTCGAACAGGAGGACGCTCGAATCCGAGTCGTCGAGGATGTAGCCGACCTCCCCCGGTGCGAGACGGTAGTTGATAGGGTTGAACACCGCTCCCGCCCGGAGGAGCCCGAACATCGCCACGACGAACTCTGCGGAGTTGTACATGAGCAGCGAGACCCGGTCGCCCGGTTCGACGCCGAGGTCCCGGAGCGCGTTCGCACACCGCGTCACTCGGCGGTCGAGTTCCTCGTACGTCAACCGGACGTCCTTCCGCGGGTAGACGACGGCCTCCCGCTCGGGGTACTTCCGGGTCGTCCGGGCGAGCGTTCCCGGTAGCGTCGGCAGGTGAGTCACGTCGAGTCACTCGTCGGACTCGCTGTTAGACCTTTCGTCGCTCGAACACTCGTCGGGGGTCGGGAGTCGGGGACGGCCGGTTCGAGAGACCTCGCCGTGCGCCGCTCCGAGCAACGACGGGAAGTGACTGGTCCAGTCCGAGATGATTCGCCAGGTCGACGTCCGGCTAGCTCCGCCTCCCGGTCACCGACGACGGCGGCCTGGCAGGGCGCTCCTGCGAACACGTCGCTCGTGTGAGAGGCAGCAATCGATTCCGCAGCCGGAAGGAACAATGGTAACAAGCACCAACATCCTGACCCGGTCGGTGCTCCAGCCATGCTGCACCTGGCCGGTGGCGTACCGTTCATAAACGCTTGTCACGTGCGACTCCCCATCCCTGGGGACACTTTTCACGAGACGCTCGTCGGCTTCCTGGTGTCGCCGCTCTCGGTAGAAGGCCACGAGTATCATCTCCAACCGATAGGAAGCAGTCCGTCCGAATCCATACAGTATCCTTTTTCTCCCACCGTCTGTGAGCAGGTAGTATGGTCGTAGACCGCACCGAGATAGAGACCGTCGCCGTCGTCGGCAGTGGACAGATGGGCCGTGGCATCGCGGCCGTCGCCGCGCTCGCCGGCTACGACACCTACCTGAACGACATCGACGAATCACAGCTCGAGGAGGCGAGCGAGCGAATCGAGTGGTCGTACGACAAGTCCGTCGGGAACGGTCGAGTGACGCAAGAGGACGCCGACGCTGCCCTCGACCGACTGGAGTTCACGACCGACCTCGACGAGGCGGTCGGCGACGCCGACTTCGTCACCGAGGCCGCAGTCGAGCAGCAAGCGGTGAAAGAGGACATCTTCGAGGACCTCGACGAAGCCACCCCCTCCGAAGCGATTCTCGCGACCAACACGTCCGGGCTCAACATCACCCGCCTCGCAGAGGTCACGGACCGGCCAGCACAGGTGGTCGGTAGCCACTGGTTCAACCCGCCGATGCTGATGGATCTGGTCGAGGTGATCATGACCGAACACACGCCCGACGACGTGGCGGGGACCGTCGAATCGCTCGTCGAATCGTTCGGCAAGACACCGATTCGCTGTCGGATGGACGTCCCCTCGTTCATCGTCAACCGCCTGATGCGGCCCTACGGTGAGGGAGCGGCGTGGATGGTCTACAGGGGAGAGCACAGTATCGAGGAGATCGATTCGGCGATGAAGTACAAGGAACGGTTTCCGATGGGGCCGTTCGAACTCGCCGACTTCACGGGCGGCATCCAGATTCGCGTCGAGGGCGAGCAGGACCACCTGACCGAAGACCGCCCCATGGCGTACGACACGGAGGTCTGTCCGATACTGCACCAGTTGTACGACAAGGGGCGGTACGGTCGGAAGTCGGGGGCCGGGTACTACGACTACGACGAACGCGACGAGCCACAGATCGCGGTCGACGCTGGCCAGGGGTTCGATACCCTGCTCGTCTGGGCGCCGATCATCAACGAGGCCGCCAAGATGGTGCAACACGATGTCGCGAGCGTCGAGGACATCGACACGGGTGCGAAACTCGGCGGCAACTGGCCGGTCGGTCCACTCGAGAAGGCAGACGAGGTCGGTGCATCGGTCGTCCTCGACCGACTGACCGAGGTCGCGAGCCGTCACGACGACACCAACAAGCAGGCCGAGACGCTCCCGTGTGACCTGCTGGTCGAGAAGGCGAAGACCGGAGACACCTTCTACTAACGGGTCACCGACAGTCGAGGCCGATACTTTCCAGGGACTCCGGGGGGTAGTCACCGTCGTCTACGTCGTCGGGCGGGAACGGATGCGTGTCGACTCCTCTCACGTCTCGCTATCTGTACACGCGTAGGCGCTGGAGTGGCCAGGAACCGCCCCCGATTTCGGTCGAGTAGCCCGCTTCTATCGAGTTCCGAGTCTCCTACGGCCCCGCGAGGGTACTCCCTTCGGTTACGATTGCATCCGCACTCTCACGTCGCGATGGACGGGTCTGACCGGTGGTCGGTCGACGGAGTCTCGACTGCTCCAGGGAGGCCAGTCGTCTGGTACGTGCTTTCGCGCCGAAGAGAATACCAGTTCTAGTGCAATACACAACCTGTCGCACAACCGAAGTCCGGTTAGAGAATATCGTGTCCAGTACTTAGCCGAGGAAGGTTCAGTGTATATTTCCACTGTATCCTTCAGCGATAGCTTATTCCCAACACTATTCACTCATCGAAAACACACTCGCCCATATATGATAGTCCAGTATTGCCATTCTGGACAATACAACCCGGTTAGAAACCACCAACACACCCCCCGTGTGGCCGACGATAGCCTCCCGACAGACGTCCGCGAAGCGCAGACGACGGTCGGTCTCGACCGCGCCGGTGAGAGTGCAGACCACTCCCAGAACGTCGAGCTACGGAATCCAGCCGGCCCTGCTCGATTGCGCCCTGCCTCCCATCGCTAGCGAGTCCGTCGCGTCGAAGCGCTCGCCATCGGTGCGAGGGGTCGGCTCGACGCTCAGGGAGTCGACCCTGTAACGAGGGTCTCGTACTCACAGATCACCATTACGACACACCCTGCACGACACCTCGCCGCGGGTCGAGCGAGGTACGCCGTCTCGTGATACAGAGGGGCGACGGGGGACGCGAGACACCTACTTCGACGGTGACACGGCGGCTGGCAGGCGGTCGAGCTGGCTCAGTCCCAGCCCGGCGAGTGCGAGCGTCGCCGCGACGACCTGTACACCGGTCATCGGGGCGTAGAGCGCGACGAACGAGAGCGCGATGTACGCCGCCCGGTGGGGCAGGCCGAGGTGGTGTTTCCCGTCGAAGCCGGTGGTCGCCGCCACCAGTGCGACGACCCCCACGAAGACGATACCCGCGTGGAGCAGCGTCGCCGGGAACGACCAGAAGATGAGACTCCGATTGGAGATGAACGCGAAGGGGATGAAGAAGCCCGGCGCACCGATGCGCAGCGCCTGCTTCCCCGTCTGCAGGAAGTCAGCGTCCGCGATGCGCGCCCCGACGGCCACCGCCACAGCCACCGGTGGCGTGATAGCGGAGAGCATCGCGAAGTAGAAGACGAAGAGGTGGGCGGTTATCTGCGGGACGCCCACCTCGATGATGCCCGGCGCGACGAGGATGACCACCAGGATGTAGGCGGCGGGCGTCGGCATCCCCAGTCCGAACAGGATGCTGAGCACCATCGCCATCAGGAGCACCGCGACGAGGACGCCGCCAGCCAGCCCTACCATACGGATGCTGATCTTCTGGGCCAGACCGGTCTGGGTGAGCATGCTGATAATGATACCCATCGCGGCGAGCACGCCGACGAGCGGAGCCATCTCGACCGCGCCGTCGCGGAAGCCCCGGAGCGTCTCCCGGGTCGTCCCGACCAGCGTCCCGACGGACGGCCCGTCGACGACGAGGTTCCGGACGTACATCGTCACGACCATCGTCACGGTCGTGTAGAGCCCGGCGCTCAGCGGCGTGAGCCGCAGGACGACGAGCGTGTAGACCAGAACGGCCAGCGGGACGGCGAAGTGCGCACCCCCCCGGAGGACGCTCCGGTCGAACTCGCCGGTCCGCTCGGTGGTCCAGCCGAAGCGCAACACGACGAACTGGACGGCGATACCGACGCTGAAGTAGAACAGCAGTGCCGGAATCAGGCTGGCCTGGATGATGCGGACGTACGGCACCTGCAGGATGTCGGCCATGATGAACGCCGCGACGCCCATCACGGGCGGCATCATCTGTCCGCCCGAGGAGGCGACGCTCTCGATGGCCGCCGCGAAGTCGTCGCGGACGCCCTGTCGCTGCATCATCGGGATGGTGAAGCTCCCGGTCGTCGCGGTGTTGGCGGCGGCGCTCCCCGTGATGGAGCCCATCGCCATGCTGGAGACGACCGAGACCTGCACGACGCCCGACCGGAGCTTGTTGCCGAGTTCCGTCCCCACGTCGAGGATGTAGTCGAGCGCTCCGTAGGTCTTCGCCATCCCGGCGAACATGATGAAGATGGCGACCCAGGTCGTCCCGACGCCGAGGATGAACCCGTACGTGCCGGTGAGCCCCACGGCTCCGAACCGGGCGACGTCCTGCCAGGACATCCCCGTGTGACCGAGGAAGCCGGGGAGCCACGGCCCGGCCATCGCGTAGGCGACGGCGACGACGACCACCGAGGTGATGGCCAGGCCGTAGGCGCGTCTGGTCGCGTCGGCGACGAGCAGGACGATGAGCGCGCCGACGACGAAGTCCATCTCGGTGTACCCGAGGATGGGGGCGTCGAACTGGAGGCGCTGGAAGTTCAGCTCGATGTACGCCGCGACGGCGACCGCGACGACGGCCCCGAGCAGCGTGAAAATCCCGTCGTACGGTCCGAGGAGCGACCGGAGGCGGCTACCGAGGGAGCCGTCGTGGTCGAGGTCGCGGTCGCGGTACGCCTCGACATCCTCGGTGCCGAAGACGTGCTTCTTCGTCTCGTAGAGGTAGAACAGGGCGACGCCGACCCCGAGGAAGAGGTTGGAGTGTCTGACCCGGACGAACGGTCGTTCGTAGGCGTAGTACAGCATGTACGCTGTCAGCGCGACGCCGATGACGTAGATGAGCCCCGAGAGCGCCCGTTCGCGGGTGACGGTTGAGTCGTTCATCGCCGGAGGCTACTCCTCGCCGCGGGTGAACTCGTCGGACCAGAGTCCCTGCTCCTCGTAGAAGTCGGCGGCGGCCGGGTGGAAGGGGATGTCGTCGTAGGCGTTCTTCAGCCAGAACTCGCCGTCGGCGAGGTTGCCGAGCAGTCCGTGGTACTCGCTGAGCCCCTCGCGGTTCTCGTACATCGTCGCCAGGAGGTCGTAGACGGCGTCGTAGCTGAAGTCGTTCCTGACGATGAAGTTGTACGCCAGCGACGGCATCATCGCCGGTTCCGGGGTGTACGCGTAGTTCTCCAGGTCGCCGGTCTCCACCTCGGTGAGCAGCAGGCCGGGTTCCTCCTGCATCTTCGAGACGACGTCGTCGCTCCACCCGAGCATCCGGAGGTCGACCGTCCCCTTCATCTCCTGGAGCCAGCCGGGTTCGACCGAGAAGTTGACGAGCGTCGCCGCGCCGACGTCCAGACGGCCCTCGCTCATGGCGCTCCCCTGCCCGCCGTAGTCGATGCTGACGCGTTCGTAGTCCTCCGTCGCGTAACTCAGCGCGGTCTCCAGCATCTCGGCCGTCCCGGAGCCACGGGGGGTCGGCGAGACGCGGCTCCCCGACTCGATGTCGGAGGCCGTCTCCCACCCGCCGTTGGGCGTCGCGAGGAACCACCCGAGGTCGTAGAGGTGGAACACCTGGTTCGGCGTGAACGTGAGCTGGTCGAACGGCTTCTCGCCGGCGTTGATCTTCGCGGCGGCCCAGTTCTGGATGTACGCTATCTGGACCTCCTCGCGGTCGAGCCGACCGATGTTCGCGTTCGTCCCTTCGCTCGGTCGCGCGTCGACGCGGACCGCGTCGCTGTTCTCGTTGACGACCGCGGAGATACCCTGGCTCATGGCGTACGCCGCCGTCGTCTCCGTCGACGTCGTCATCACCATGTCGGTCCGGCCCGACCCGCCACCGGAGCCGTTGCCGTTCGACCCGTTGCCGTCGCCGCCGCTGCCGTTACCCCCCTGGCTCGAACAGCCAGCGACACCGGCCACACCGGCCGTTGCGACGGTCCCCTTCAAGAACGCGCGACGCTTGATACTCTCAGCCGTGGAATCGCTTCCCATTCTGAATCATCATTCAGAACACCGGCATTAGTAAGTTCTGGTATCGGCTACTATCCCCGAACAGCGTTCGACGCCGCTCGACCGGGACACAACGTTGTACATCCACATCTCTTCGCGATCGCTCGCCCGCGGAGGCGCTGACTCCAGCGCTCACCACTCGCCTCGTGAATCGACCATCGGTAGGTACTTGTGAACACGGTCGGACGTCGGGCCATGGCGTTCAGCCTCAGCGACGAGCATCGCGCGATACGGCAGGCGGTCCGCGAGTTCGCCGACGAAGAGATCGTGCCGGTCGCACAGGAACACGACGAACAGGGGACGTATCCCGAGGAGATCCGACGGACGGCGGCCGAGTACGACTTCGTCGCGCCGAACATCCCCATCGACTACGGCGGGGCCGGGATGGACAAGCTCTCGACGGTCCTCGTCACGGAGGAGCTGTGGCGCGCGGACCCCGGCATCGGGTCGGCCGTCGGGTCGGCCGGCTTCGGGACGGACATGATCATCGAGTTCGGCGACGAGTGGATGAAAGAGGAGTGGCTCCCGCGCATCGCCGACGGCGAGACCGCCTCCGCCAGCGCCATCTCCGAGCCCGCTCACGGCTCGAACGTCGCAGGCATCGAGACGCGGGCGGAGAAGGACGGTGACGAGTGGGTGCTCGACGGCAACAAGATGTGGATTACGAACGGTACCGTCGCCGACGTCGCCGTCGTGATGGCGAAGACGAGCCCCGATGAGGGCCACCGCGGCATCACCGCCTTCCTCGTCCCGACCGAGGTCGAGGGCTGGAAGCCGACGAAGATAGACAACAAGCTCGGTATCCGGGCGTCGGACCTCGCCGAAATCGTCCTTGACGACGCGCGGATTCCCGAGGAGAACGTCATCGGCGAGGTGGACCAGGGGTTCTACCAGCTGATGGAGTTCTTCGCCTCCGGGCGGACGAACGTCGCCGCCCAGGCCGTCGGGGCCGCACAGGGGGCGTTCGACGCGGCGCTCGACTACGCCGGCGAGCGCGAGCAGTTCGACCAGAAGATCGGCGAGTTCCAGGCCATCCGCCACAAACTCGCGGAGATGGCGACGAACGTCGAGGCCGCCCGGGCGCTCACCTACCGCGCCGCCTCGGCCGTCGAGGAGGGCGACCAGTCGATGGCCGCGCAGTTCTCGAGTATGGCGAAGCTGTTCGCCTCCGAGCGGTCGGTCGAGGTCGCCGACGAGTCCATCCAGGTCCACGGCGGGGCGGGCTACGTCTCCGACCACCCGGCCGAGCGCTACTACCGCGACGCCCGTATCACGAAGATCTACGAGGGGACGAGCGAGATCCAGAAGAACATCATCGCCGACCGACTCCTGTAGACGCAGTCGAATTCGGGGACGCCCGACGCGCGCCGATTCAGGGGGACGGATTACGGTGCGAACAACTCGACGGCCGCACCCTGCCCGTACCCGACGCACTCCGTGGCGAGCCCGGACGACGCGTCGCGACGCCGCATCTCGTGGACGAGCGTGACCGGGAGCCGTGCCCCCGACGCTCCCAGCGGGTGGCCGATGGCGATAGCGCCACCGTTGACGTTGAACACCTCGTCGTCGAAGCCGAGTTCGCGCTGGCAGTACAGCGTCTGGGACGCGAACGCCTCGTTCAGTTCGACGAGGTCGTAGTCGTCGGCCTCGGTGCCCGAGCGCTCGAACAGCCCCTCACACGCCGGAACCGGACCGATTCCCATCACTTCGGGGTCGACGCCGGCGACCTCGTGGTTCCCCACTTCGGCCAGTACGTCGAGGCCACGTTCCTCGGCGAACGCCCGCGAGGTGAGCAGGAGGCCCGCCGCGCCGTCCGATATCTGCGCCGCGGTCGCCGCGGTGACCGTCCCGTCCTCGTCGAAGGCGGGCGGGAGCCCCGCGATGGACTCGGCCGTCGTCCCGGGGCGGAGGCCCTCGTCCTCGGTGACCGTCCCGTCGGGCGTCTCGATGGGGACGATCTCGTCGTCGAACCGACCCGCCTCGGTGGCGGCGACCGCCCGCTGCTGGGAGCGCGCGCCGTACGCGTCCTGGTCCGCCCGGGAGACGCCGTAGCGGTTCGCCACCGCCTCGGCAGTTGCCCCCATCTGGAGGTCGTCCGGGTCCCAGGCGGCCGCGATGCCGGGGTAGTTCCCGATGCCGTACTTCCGCGAGACGCGGGACATCTGCTCGACGCCGCCGGCCACGACGCAGTCGCGCTGGCCGGCCCGGATGGCGTCGGCCGCGGAGAAGAGCGCCTCCGCGGAAGAGGCACAGAGCCGGTCGATGGTCGTCCCCGGCACGGACTCGCCGAGGTCCGAGAGGAGCGCGACGACGCGGGCGAGGTTGTTGCCCTGCTCGCCCTCCTGTTTGGCGCAGCCCCAGCGAACGTCGTCCACCTCATCGCCCGAGAGTCCAGTCTCGGCGAGCATCCGGTTCACCAGCGGCACCGAGAGCTCCTCGCTGCGGACCGCCGAGAAGACGCCACCCTCCTTCCCCTGAGCCGTCCGGACCGCGGAGACGACGACCGGTTGGTGTAGCTTCCCGGCCATCACTCGTAGGCGGCGAAGCCGGTGAGGTCCTGACCCAGAATCAGCGTGTGGATGTCGTGGGTCCCCTCGTAGGTGTAGACGGTCTCCAGGTTGGCCATGTGGCGCATCGGCGAGTAGTCCGCCGTGATGCCGTTCCCACCGAGCATCTCGCGGGCGATACGCGACTGGTCGCGCGCCATCCGCACGTTGTTGCGCTTGGCCATCGAGACGTGCTGAGGACGCATCTCGCCGCGCTCTTTCAGTTCCGCGAGGCGATGTGCCAACAGCTGACTCGTCGTGATCTGCGTCGCCATCTCCGCCAGCTTTTGCTGTTGGAGCTGGAACCGGGCGATGGGACCGCCGAACTGCTCGCGGTCGGTCGCGTACTCACGAGCCGTCTCGAAGCAGTCCCGCGCCGCACCGATAGCGCCCCACGCGATGCCGTAGCGCGCCTGCGTGAGACACGACAGCGGTCCTTTCATCCCCTCGACGTCCGGCAACAGGTTCTCCTCGGGGACGTAGACGTCGTTCAGACCGATCTCGCCCGTGATGGAGGCCCGCAGCGACAGCTTCTCGTCGATCTTGTTGGTGGAGACGCCGTCGCGGTCCGTCTCGACGAGGAAACCCCGAACCGGTGTGTCCTCGGCCGACCGGTCGCGCCCCCAGACGATGGCCACGTCCGCAATCGGCGAGTTCGTGATCCATGTCTTCGAGCCGTTCAGGACGTATCCTTCGTCCTCGGCTTCCGCGTAGGTCTCCATCGCGGTGGGGTTCGACCCGTGCTGTGGCTCGGTCAGACCGAAACAGCCGACCGCCTCGCCCCGCCCGAGAGCGGGCAACCACTCGTCTTTCTGCTCGTCGCTGCCGAACGCGTGGATGGGGTACATCACGAGCGCCCCCTGCACGCTTGCCATCGAACGCAGCCCCGAATCGCCCGCCTCGAGTTCCTGCATCAGCAGACCGTAGGCGGTCTCGCTCAGGTCGGGGAGGTCGTACCCATCCAGGTTGGGCGCGTAGAACCCCAGCTCGCCCATCTCCTCGACGAGGTCCGTCGGGAACGTCCCCTCGATCCAGTGCTCGCCGACGTCCGGGCGCACCTTCTCGTCGACGAACTCGCGGGCCGTGTCGCGAACCATCCGCTCCTCTCTCGTCAGGTCTCCCTCGAGACCCACGTAGTCGAGCATACACTGGTGGGTCGAGAGGGGCTGGCTTAACGGTTCGCACCGTGTCCGCAGGTGCCACAGGTCGGATTGCGTGACTCTGGCGTTTCTCGATAGTGAATTTGATAGTTCCCCGGCCGGATTACCCTGTAGACCGATGCCAACGCGTGAACCACCGGGAGAGGGGGAAGAAGGGGCGCGGCAGACGCTCAAGAGTATCGAGAATACGTTCGCCATCGTTACAGAGCTACAGGAGCGAGAGGAGGCGGGCGTCACGGAACTCGCGACGGCGACTGGGCTCTCGAAGAGTTCCGTCTACAAGCACCTCGCGACCCTCTCGGCCGGTGACTTCGTCGCCAAGGAGGGAGAGCAGTACCGACTCGGTCTCCGGTTCCTGGACATCGGCGCGCAGGTCCGCTCTCGCCTCGACGGTGCGCACGTCATCCGGACGAAGCTCCGTGAGATAGCCGAGGAGACCGAAGAGACCGCGCAGTTCAGCACGATGGAACACGACCGGGCGGTGGTGCTGTTCCGGGACACCGGGCGACGGGGCGTCCTCACGAAGGGCAGGGTCGGCAAGCGCTTCTACCTCCACCAGACGGCCGGCGGGAAGTCGATACTGGCACAGCTTCCCGACCACCGCATCCGCGAGATAATCGACGAGAACGGCCTTCCCGCCGCGACGCCGAACACAATCACCGACGAGGCGGCCCTGTTCGAGGAACTCGACGGGGTCCGCGAGCGAGGGTTCGCGTACAACTACGAGGAGAGCACGGAGGGTCTCCGCGCCGTCGGCGTCCCCCTTCGAGAGCCGGACGGGACGGTCCTGGGAGCGTTCGCGGTCGCCGCACCGACCCACCGACTGAAGGACGACCGCCTCGAGACCGAGATCCCCGACCTCGTGAAGAGCGTGGTGAACGAACTCGAACTGAACCTCGCACACTCCTAGTCCGAGCCGTTCGCCATCGGTGGAATATCAGTCGGAACGAACCAGCAGTCCGCTCGATGGAGCTGTGACGCCTCTCGACGACGAACGTGACGAATGAGAACGAGCCGTCTGGACGGCGACGACGTCCGCCACGATGTCGATGCCGTCGACACTGGCTGTCACTGGGGCTATCAGCCGATTGGGCAGAGATCAGACCGTATTTCACGATAGCTAGTTCCTCGAAGTCCGACCGGTGATGACTGGAGTCGGTCGACCCGACCGAGCGCTCCCCGGAGCGTCGTCGGCTCGACGAGGCCGTCGACGATCTCGCTGCTGAACCGCCGCGAGACGCAGGGGCCAACTCCGAATCTGCACGCGCCGCTGGATAACACCGCTAGAGTTGTTATCTATTCGCCCGCCCCCTGCATTGGGGAGACGCCCGACGGCGGAGGTGCCGACTGTCGAGGCGATGGGTCCGACACCACGAGTACGGCGGTCTCGCCGGACGGTGACTCCGGCGGACGCGAAGGGTTATTAGCGAACGGTCAGTTGGTGGCCGTAACACATGACGAAGGTCGTCGACTACGAACTGTTCGAAGTGCCCCCCCGGTGGCTGTTCCTCCGGGTCGAGACGAGCGACGGGCTCGTCGGCTGGGGCGAACCCGTCGTCGAGGGGCGCTCGAAGACGGTCCGGACCGCCGTCGAGGAGCTGCTGGACAACTACCTGCTCGGGGAGGACCCCCACCGCATCGAGGACCACTGGCAGGCGATGTACCGCGGCGGGTTCTACCGGGGCGGTCCCATCCTCATGAGCGCCATCGCGGGCGTCGACCAGGCGCTCTGGGACATCAAGGGGAAGGCGTTCGACGCGCCCGTCCACCAGTTGCTCGGCGGCCGCGCTCGCGACCGCATCCGCGTCTACCAGTGGATCGGCGGCGACCGCCCGGCCGACGTCGGCGAGGCCGCGGGTGAGAAGGTCGACGAGGGGTTCACCGCGCTGAAGATGAACGCCACCTCCGAGATGCGCTCGGTCGACACGCCCGCGAGCGTCCAGGCGGCGGCCGACCGCATCGCGTCGGTCCGCGAGGCCGTCGGGCCGGAGGTGGACATCGGCGTCGACTTCCACGGGCGCGTGGCGAAGCCGATGGCGAAGCGACTGGCGAGCGCGCTCGAACCGTACGATCCGTTCTTCATCGAGGAGCCGGTGTTGCCCGAGCAGAACGAGTCGCTCCCGGACCTCGCCGCTCACACCTCCATCCCCATCGCGACGGGCGAGCGGATGTTCTCGCGCTGGGACTTCAAACAGGTGCTCGCCGACGGGGCCGTCGATATCATCCAGCCCGACCTCTCGCACGCGGGGGGCATCACCGAGGTGAGGAAGATAGCGAGCATGGCCGAGGCGTACGACGTGGCGCTCGCGCCACACTGCCCGCTCGGTCCCATCGCGCTCGCGTCGTGCATCCAGGTCGACGCCTGCTCGCACAACGCGCTCATCCAGGAGCAGAGCCTCGACATCCACTACAACGAGGGCGGCGACGTGCTCGACTACCTCGCGGACCCGGACGTGTTCACCTACGACGAGGGCTACGTCGACGTACCGACCGGGCCCGGTCTCGGCATCGAGGTGAACGAGGAGTACGTCCGCGAGCAGGCGGAACGGGACGTCGACTGGCACAACCCCGTCTGGCGGCACGACGACGGGAGCGTCGCGGAGTGGTGACGATGGCGGACGACACCCCATCGGACGTGACCGCGACGCCCCGTACGACCGACCCGACCGAGAACGCAGTCCCCGGCCGGTTCGACGGGAAGACGGCGCTCGTCACCGGGAGCACCCGCGGCATCGGCGAGGGCGTCGCTCGACGGTTCGCCGCCGAGGGAGCGGCCGTCGTCGTGACCGGGCGCTCGGCGGAACCCGGAGAGGCGGTCGTCGAGGACATCCGCGACGCAGGGGGAGCGGCGCGGTTCGTCCGCGCCGACATGCGCGACCCGGACGACATCGAGGTCCTCGTCGGAGCCACCGTCGAGGAGTACGGCGGCCTCGACGTCCTCGTCAACAACGCCGGCGTCCAGACCGAGACCACGGCGCAGGACGCGACGATGGACGACTGGGCGTTCGTCGTGGAGACCGACTTCCGCTCGTTCTGGCTCGGTGCGAAACACGCCGTCGAACACATGGGCCGTGGCGCGAGCGTCCTCAACATGTCCTCGAACCACGCGCTCCTGACGATGCCGGGGCTGTTCCCCTACAACGCCGTGAAGGCCGGTATCGACGGGATGACGCGGGCGATGGCGCTCGACTTCAGCAGGCAGGGTGTCCGCGTCAACACCATCAACCCCGGCTGGGTGGAGATCGCTCGCACGCGCGAGGAACTGGCCGACGTCGACCGGGAGCGAGTCGAGGCGATGCACCCAACCGGCCGCATCGGTACCCCGGCGGACGTGGCTGGCGTCGCGGCGTTCCTCGCCAGCGACGACGCCGCGTTCGTCACGGGTGCCAGCCTCGTCGTCGACGGCGGCCGGAGCGCCGTGATGGAGGACGACGCCTACGTCGACTACCGGACGAGCGACTGACACGTCTGGCCGACTTCTCCCCCCGAGAACCGGGCAGTATTCGTTAGAACTAACTACTCGAAGTTCGTTGGTGGAGTATGGACCACCTCGACGACATCACCCTCGACGAACTCCGGCGGGCACTCCGGGAGATAGAGGGAAGTACGCCGGCCCAGCGACTCACGGCGGCCATCGCGTACAAGAACGGCGTCTCGCAGACGGAGCTCGCCGAGTGGTACGGCGTCGAGCGGCGGACCATCTACAGCTGGCTGAAACGACTCGACGACGACGAGTCACTGGTGGACGCCGTCTCCGACGAGGAGCGGAGCGGTCGACCGCGAAAGCTCGACGACGAGCAGCTACAGCGGCTGACGGAGACGTTGCACGCCCCACCGACGGACGCCGGGTACGACGCCACCGCCTGGTCGCCGTCGCTCGTGCAGCGGCACCTGGAGGAGGCGTTCGACGTGAACTACTCGCTCCCGAGCTGTCGTCGACTGATGAAGGAGGCGGGACTCTCGTATCAACGTCCGCTCCGCCCCGAGGACGACTCCGACGCAGGGGTCGACACCGGCCGCTGGACGCACTGAGTAGCCCGGATTCGAGACTCGAACACGACGGCGGGAACCCGGCAGAGGACGTCACCGTCGGCGCTCGCGTCTCCTCGAACGTCGATAGAACGCGTCTCCCCGTCGACGGTTCGAGACGAGCGCCCCCTTCGAGTTACGAGAGCGTCGCATCCCGTCACGTGAGTCGATTTCAGGGTGCGTACGGCCCCCGAAGTGAGCGGGAGACGGCCCGTCGTGACGACGAGTAGTGGGCGACGGGCGAGGGCGATAATTCGAGTCGTTACTTCTGACGGAGAAGGTGGTCCGCAGCGATGTCCGCGGCGGCGGCGGCCGGGTAGACGATGTCGTCGATGGCGGCGAGGTGCTGGTAGTCGCGTTCGCCGTCGTAGGCGACGCGGGCGAGCGTCCGGATCTCCGGAGCGATTTCGCGGGCTAGCCCGCAGACGATGACGTTCGTCGGCGTGTGGTCGGTGAGCGCGGCGACGACGTCCGCGTCTGCGACGCCCGCCTCTTCGAGGATAGCACGGTCCTCGCCGTCGCCCTCGACGACGTGACCGACCTGCTGGGTCGCCAGCGTCTCGCACTTTTCGGCGTCGCGTTCGACGACGGTGACCGTGTAGCCGTGGTCGATGAGTTGCGTCGCGGTGTGTCGACCGACGCGACCGCCTCCGACGATGACTGCGGTGCCGTTCATGGCTCCTCTTGTCACACCAGCGACTTGAGGACTTCGGCCACACAGGCGTGGCACCGACCGCCGACGGGCGCGGACAGTCGACGCAACTCGACTCTCGGACGTGACTCAGACGTCCGACACCGCGACGGCCGCCAGGTTGACGACGTCCCGCACCTCGTCCCCGCGCTGGAGGACGTGGACGGGCTTGTCCATGCCGACGAGCATCGGGCCGATGGCGTCCGCACCGCCGAGGCGCTGGAGGAGTTTGTAGCCGATGTTCCCCGCTTCCAGGTTCGGGAACACCAGGACGTTCGCCGGTTCGTCCAGGTCCGAGAACTCGTAGGTGTCCGTGAGCATCTCCTCGACGACGGCCGTGTCGGCCTGCATCTCACCGTCGACCGGGAAGTCGACGTTCGGGTCCGAACGAAGCAGCTCGGCCGCGCGACGTGGCTTCGCCGTCCCCCGGTTCTCGACGCTGCCGAAGTCGGAGTACGACAGCAGGGCGGCCCGCGGGTCGACGTCGAACCGGCGAGCGAGGTCCGCGGTCAGCCTTGTGACTTCCGCGAGCACGTCCTCGTCGGGGTCCTGATTGACCGTCGCGTCCGCACAGAACACGACGCGGTTCCCGAAGGTGAGCAGGTAGACGCCCGCGACGTAGTCGACGCCCGGTGCGGTGCCGACCACTTGCAGCGGCGGGCGCAGTGCATTCGGATAGTGGTGGACGAGGCCGGTAAGCATCGCGTCGGCGTCGCCCGTCTCCACCATCACGCTCGCCAGGTAGTCGGCGTCGCCGCGGAGGAGTTCCTCGGCCTCCCGTCGGGTGAGCCCCTTCCGTTTGCGCAGTTCGTGCAGGCGGTCGGCGTAGCGGTCGACGTCGGCAGTTGCGGGGTCGACGACCTCGGGGTCGAACTCCAGGCCGAGGTCCGTCCGCGTGCGCTCGACGTCGGCGGCGTCACCGACGAGCACCGGATGGGCGATGCCCTGGGTCGTCAACTGGAACGCGGCACGGAGAATCTTCTCGTCGGCCCCCTGCGCGAGGACGACGCGCTTCGGGTCCGCCTTGGCCTTCCCCCGGACGACGCGCATCAGTTCGCGGTCCTTGCCGAGGCGCGCTTCGAGTCGCCGCGCGTAGGCGTCGAGGTCCGCCTCGTTCCGGGCGACGCCGGAGTCCATCGCGGCCCCGGCGACGGCGGGCGCGACTTCGAGGAGGACGCGCGGGTCGAGCGGTTTCGGGATGATGTACTCCGGACCGAACTGCAGCGGCTGGTCGCCGTACGCCTTCACGACGGCGTCGGGGACGTCCTGACGGGCGAGGTCCGCGAGCGCCTCGGCGGCCGCGACCTTCATCGCCTCGTTGATCTCGGTCGCGCGCACGTCGAGCGCACCGCGGAAGATGAACGGGAAGCCCAGCACGTTGTTGACCTGGTTCGGGTAGTCCGACCGACCGGTGGCCATGACGACCGTGTCGTCGCGGGCCGACTTGGCGGCCTCGTAGCCGATCTCCGGGTCCGGGTTTGCCATCGCGAAGATGATGGGATTCTCGGCCATCGACTGCACCATCTCCTGGGAGACGATGCCGCCCACCGACAGCCCGACGAGGACGTCCGCCCCCTCGATGGCGTCGGCCAGGTCGCCGCCCTCGGTGCCGGCCGCGAACCGGCGCGTGCGGTCGTTGAGGTCGTCGCGGTCGGGCGTGAGGATGCCGTCGATGTCGCACATCGTGATGTTCGCCGGCGGGATGCCGAGGTGGGTGTAGAACTCCGCGGTCGCCGTCGCCGCCGCACCCGCACCGGAGAACGCCACCTGGAGGTCCTCGACGTCCTTGCCGAGGATGTCGGTCGCGTTGAGCAGCGCCGCCCCGGAGATGATGGCGGTGCCGTGCTGGTCGTCGTGGAACACCGGGACGGACATCTCCTCGCGGAGGCGGCGCTCTATCTCGAAGCATTCGGGAGCCTTGATGTCCTCCAGATTCACTCCCCCGAACGTCGGTTCCATCGCCGCGACCGTCTCGACGAACTCGTCGACGTCGGGGGTGTCGAGTTCGACGTCGAACACGTCGATGTCGGCGAAGCGCTTGAACAGCACGCCCTTCCCCTCCATGACTGGTTTCGACGCCTGCGCGCCGATGTCCCCCAGCCCCAGGACCGCACTCCCGTTCGAGACGACGCCCACGAGGTTCCCCTTAGCGGTGTAGGCGTAGGCGTCGTCGGGGTCGTCGGCGATGGCCCGGCACGGGGCGGCGACCCCCGGCGAGTACGCCAGCGAGAGTTCCGCCTGACTGCTCGTCGGCTTGGTCGTGGCTATCTCCACCTTGCCCGGCGTCGGGCTGCGGTGGTAGTCGCGCGCATCGTCGTCCAGTTCGTCGCCGTCGGGCATTGTCGTGGTCGAACGAGAGTTGGCCGCCTCGACGCATAGTTCTTCCCTCACGGTCGCCAGGGGTGCGCTGTCCGGTCGCCCCGGTCGGAATCAGTCAGTTCTGCCGGGAGACGAAGCTAGTGGGCGATCCCACGCGAGTCGCCAGACGATGGAGTACACGACCCTCGGAGAGACGGGCGTGGAGGTCTCGCGCATCTGTCTCGGCTGCATGAGCTTCGGGCGCGGCGAACCGTGGATGCTGGACGACGAGGAGGCGACCGACCTCATCGACCGCGCTATCGACCTCGGCGTCAACTTCTTCGACACGGCCAACGCCTACTCCGGCGGCGAGAGCGAACGCATCCTCGGGAACGCGCTGGCGGGCCACGACCGCGACGAACAGGTCGTCGCGACGAAGGTGTTCTTCCCGGTCGAGGAGGGGCCGAACCGCTCGGGGCTCTCGCGGAAGACCGTCGAGCAGGAACTCGACGCCTCGCTCGGCCGACTCGGGATGGACACGATAGACCTCTACCAGATTCACCGCTGGGACGACGACACGCCCATCGAGACGACGCTCCGCGCCCTCGACGACGCGGTCCGCCGAGGAAAGGTACGCTACCTCGGCGCGTCCTCGATGTGGGCCTACCAGTTCGCTGACGCACTCCACGCCAGCGACCGCCTCGGCCTCGACCGGTTCGCGACGATGCAGGACCACTACAACCTCGCCTACCGCGAGGAGGAGCGCGAGATGCTCCCCCTCTGCCAGCAGGAGGGTGTCGGCGTGATTCCGTGGGGACCGCTCGGACAGGGCTACCTCGCACGGCCGCACGAGCAGCTAGAGACGACGACCCGCGCCGACCCCTCGAACGTCCACAACCCGACGCCGGAGTACGGCGCGGCGGGCGGCGAGGAGGTGAACGAACGCGTCGAGGAACTCGCCGAGGAGTACGGCGTGACGATGGCCCAGCTAGCCCTCGCGTGGCTGTTCCAGAACGAGTTCGTCGACGCCCCCATCGTCGGCACGACGAGCGTCGAGCACCTCGAACAGGCCGTCGAAGCGCTCGACGTGGACCTCTCGGCGTCGGACGTGGAGTACCTCGAAGCGCCGTACGAGCCGAAACCCGTCATCGGGCACGACTGAGACGGCGAGGTGGCGGTGGGATGGTTACCGTTCGGTCACGGCGCGTTCACTGCGCGCTGTTGTCGTAGCCGCCGTCGACGACCACCACCTCGCCCGTCGTGAACGAGGCGGCGTCGCTCGCGAGGTAGATGGCCGTCCCCGCTATCTCGTCGGGCGTGGCGACGCGTTCCATCGGCGTCCGCTCGTCGACGGTCTCGCGGAACTCGGTGCCGTCGTCGAGTTTCGGCCCCGCCATCTCCGTCTTGACGAACCCCGGCGCGATGGCGTTGACGCGAATCTCCGGGGCGAGGTCGGCCGAGGCAGCGCGCGTGAGGCCGTCCACGCCGCTCTTCGCCGCGACGTAGGAGGCCCGCTCCTCGCGGGCCTGTCCGGCCGACATCGAGGAGATGTTGACGATGCTCCCCTCGCCCATCACCCGGCCGAACACCTGACACGCCCGGAAGACGCCGGTGAGGTCCACCTCGATGTCCTGTGCCCACTCCTCCTCGGTCATCTCGGTGATGGAGGCCTCCGCGTTTACCCCGGCGGAGTTGACGAGCACGTCGATGGAGCCGAGCGTCTCCTCGGCGACGGCACACAGCTCCTCGACGGACTCGCGGTCGGTCACGTCGCAGGTGACCGCCGTCGTCGTCGCCCCGCGTTCGCGGAGCTCCTCGGTGACC
Organism: Halomarina salina; assembly: GCF_023074835.1. Lineage (NCBI taxonomy): Archaea > Methanobacteriati > Methanobacteriota > Halobacteria > Halobacteriales > Natronomonadaceae > Halomarina > Halomarina salina. The sequence goes on along the minus strand of NZ_JALLGW010000003.1, from coordinate 234,174 downwards.
TGTTCGACGCTCTCCTCGGTCCGGCTGGTCGCGACGACGTCCGCACCGTCCTCGGCGAACGCGAGGGCGATGGCGCGGCCGATGCCGCTCGTGCCGCCGATGACGACCGCTGACTTCCCGTCGACGCTGACCGCTGGCGTGGAGTCGCTGTCCATGAACACCGCAAGCGTCCGGTGGCGACCTCTTATGTCTACCTGTCCGTAGACTGTCCGTGCAGACGAACTATCGGCTCGTTGGTCGGAAGCGGGGTGGCCACGGCGACCGCTCTCGGCGCGACACCTCCCCTGTTCGACTCGGCCGACGCTTCGTCGGACGACGCCGAGACGAGCCCCGCGAGTTCGGCGTCGCTTCGCTCGGTCGAACTGTTCGAATCGGAGGTTCGCGGGCTCGACGCGGCTTACGCCTCGTCGAACGTGTCGGACCAGCGGTCCGCTGGCTCGACGACCATCAGGCTTCGTCGAACAGCGTCTCACCCTCGACCATGTGCTCCTCGACGGCGTCGAGGTCGAGCGTCAGGCCGAGACCGGGCTCCTCGGGGATGGCCATCCGACCCTCCTCGATGAGGTCCTCTTCCTCGACGAGGTCCTCCCACCAGCCGAGCTGGTAGGAGTGGAACTCGACGGCCAGCGAGTTCGGGATGACCGCGGCGACCTGCGCGCTCGCCATCGTCCCGATGGGCGAGGAGACGTTGTGCATCGCGACGGGGATGTAGTACGTGTCGGCCATGTCCGCTATCTTCCGCGTCTCGCGCATCCCGCCGACGCGGGGCAGGTCGGGCGCGACGATGTCGACGGCCTGCTCCTCGAAGAGGCGGCGGTGGCCGTGTTTGCGGTAGACGTTCTCCCCGACTGTGATGGGCGTCGTCGGCGCGGACTGCGTGACGGTCTTCTGGACGTCGTGGTTCTCCGGCGGGACCGGGTCCTCCAGCCACCAGACGTCGTAGTCCGCGAGTTCGGCACAGAGGCGCTTGGCGCTGCCCGCGGAGAACGACCAGTGGCAGTCGAACGCGACGTCGGCGCGGTCGCCGACCTCCTCGCAGACGGCCTCGACGATGTCGACCTTGTGCTGTATCTCCGGGCCGCGCAGGTGGCGGTTCGCGCGGTCCTTCTCGTGGCCCGAGGGGACGTCGAGGTCGAACTTCAGCGCGTCGTAGCCCAGTTCCTCGACCACCCGTTTCGCCTCGCGGGCGTTCGACGCCGGTTCGGACTCGTCGCCCGCGTGGCAGTCACAGTAGATGCGCACCTCGTCGCGGTACTTCCCCCCCAGGAGCTGGTACGCCGGGATGTCGAGTACCTTCCCGGCGATGTCGTGGAGCGCGATCTCGATGCCCGAGATGCCCGAGACGACCTTCCCGGAGATGGAGCCCTCGCCGGACATCTTCTGGATGAGGTGTTCGTAGAGGCGGTCGATGTCGAGCGGGTTCTCGCCGATGATGAAGGGGGCCATCCGCTCGATGATCTCGGCGTCGCCGCCGCCCCAGTAGGACTCGCCGGTGCCGACGATGCCCGCGTCGGTGTAGACGCGGACGAGAATCCAGGGGTAGTTCCCGTCGACGAGCGTCGTCTGGACGTCCGTTATCTCGACGTCGCGGCCGCCGCCTCGCTTCGCCTCGAGGCCCATCGACTCCGCCGACAGGTCCCGCATGGTGTACTCTGCGTTCGGATCGCGAAGGCTCCGATAGTTCGGCATACACCTCCGACATCTGTGGCGGAGTATTTCACGTTTGGCATCGATAGAGCGACCGAGACGGCCACAGTCGTCACTCTCGCGGGTCGACATCGGACGGGACGGGCCCGTCCGTCAGACCGCGTCGGTCGACCGGTCGCACGCGACGACGCCGTGTCGTCTGCCATCCCGTCGAGAGCGCGTGGCGACGCGACGGCTTCGGCGACGACTACACCGCTGACCGTCTCAGAACTCGTCGTAGACGGTCCGCTGGATGGTGTAGAAGTCGATGCCGGCGTCACCCTGTTCGCGCCACGTCTCGGTAGAGGACTGCTTGAACCCGCCGAACGGGACGTGCAGTTCGAGGCCGGTCGTCTTCGCGTTCACCTTCGCGACGCCCGACTCCACCTCGTGGACGAACCGCTCGGCCTCCTCGTGGTCGTTCGTGACGATGCTGGCGGAGAGGCCGTACTGGGAGTCGTTGGCCGTCTCCAGCGCCTCCTCGAAGTCGGCGACCTCCGTGACCGAGACGAGGGGGCCGAACACCTCCTCCTGGAAGATGCGGAAGTCGCGCTCGACGCCGCTGAAGACGGTCGGTTCGACGTAGTAGCCGTCGCCCAGGTGCTCGCCTTCGGGCTGGCCGCCGCCGGTCTCGAGCGTCGCCCCCTCCTGCTCCGCGACGTCGACGTAGTCGAGGGTGCCCTCCAGTTCGGACTCGCTGACCTGCGGGCCCATGTCGTACTCGTCGCCGGGACCGATATCGATGTCCTCGGCGCGGGCGACGAGGGCGTCGACGAACTCGTCGTGGACCGACTCGTGGACGATGGCGCGCGAGCAGGCGGTGCAGGCCTGCCCGGTGACGCCGAACGCGCCGTTCGCGACGATGTCGGCGGCCTGTTCGACGTCGGCGCTCTCGCCGACGACGGTCGGGTTCTTGCCGCCCATCTCGCACTGCGCGCGCTTGCCGGCGTCCGTCGCGGACTGGTACACCTGCTGGCCGACCTCGGTCGACCCGGTGAACGAGACGGCGTCGACCTCTTCGTGTTCGATAAGCGGCGGACCGAGTTCCGACCCCTTGCCGGTGACGACGTTGACGACGCCGTCCGGGATGTCGGCCTCGTCGAGCGCTCCCGCGAGGGCGAGGGCCGTCCCTGGCGCGAGTTCGGCGGGCTTCAGGACGACCGTGTTGCCCGTCGCGAGCGCCGGGGCCATCTTCCACGCCGGGATGGCGATGGGGTAGTTCCACGGCGTGATGAGGCCCGCGACGCCGACCGGCTGGTCGACGGTGTAGAGGTCGGTGCCCGCGCTGCTCGCGGACTTCCGGCTCCCACCCAGGTCGCGGGTCTTCTCGGCGTAGTAGTAGAAGATGTCGATGGCCCGCTGTACCTCGCCGCCGGCCTCGCCGCTGGTCTTCCCCTCCTCGCGGACGAGCAACTGCGTCAGCTCCTCCTTCCGCTCGGCGAGGTTCGCCGCCGCCTCGCGGAGGATAGCCCCGCGCTGCGGGGCCGGCATCGTCGCCCACTCCTCGCTGGCGTCGGCCGCCGCCTCGACGGCCGACTCCACGTCGGCGGCCGTCGACCGCTGGTACTCGGCGACGACCTCGTCGGGGGCCGCCGGGTCGGTACACTCGAACGTCTCGCCGTTCTCGGAGTCGCTCCACTCTCCGTTCACGTAGTTCTGCTGCGTACTGGTCACAGGCGAGGCATTGCTCCACCGGTACACGACTCTTACGATTGCGGAGAAAACGCCCACTGGGCGGCTCGAACGGCTCCGTCGGTGACACGTTCGGGGAACGACCGGAGACTGCGCCCCTACTGCGGCTCGACGGACGTCTCGGCGAAGTACGTCCGACCGGTCCGCGGGACGGCCTTCGTGTCCGTCACCTCGACGGACGCGCTCGCGGCGACATCGGCGGCCGAGTGGCCGACGCGGAGTTCGTACGGACCCTCGTGCACGGTGAGGTCCATGGCCTGGTCGTGGTACGCCAGTTGCGTCGCGTCCACCTGGAACGAGACGCGGGCGGACTCACCGGCGTCGAGCGAGACGCGCTGGAACCCCGTCAGCTCCTGGACTGGGCGGGCCTGGTCGGGCGACTCGGCGCGGGCGTACAGCTGGACCACGTCGGTCCCCGCCCGGTCGCCGACGTTCGTGACGGTGACGCTCGCGGTGACGGACCCGGACGGGTGGAGTCGACTCGACGAGCAGTCGAAGTCGTCGTACTCGAAATCGGTGTAGCTCAGACCGTGGCCGAACGGGAACAGCGGCGAACTCTCCGTCGAGACGTAGTCCTTGGTCGCGGAGTTGGGCCGGCGGCTGTAGTGGACCGGCAGCTGGCCGACCGAGCGCGCGAACGAGACCGGGAGGTGGCCGGCGGGGTTGTAGTCGCCGAACAGCACGTCCGCGACGGCCGTGCCGCCCTCCTCGCCGGGGAGCCACGCCTGCAGGACCGCCGGGACCGTCTCGGCGACCCACTCGATGGCGTGGGGCTTCCCGCTGACGACGACGACGACCAGCGGCGTCCCCGTCTCGTGGAGTCGCTCGACGAGGTCCTGCTGGACGCCGGGAAGTCGGAGGTCGGTGACGTCAGAGCCCTCGCCGCTCGTCGGGAGCGTCGGGTTGTCGGCGTCGTCGACGTCGCGTTCCGACAGGTCGACGGCCGAGCGCGCGCCGACGAACGCCAGCGCCACGTCCGCGTCCGCCGCCGCGTCCGCGGCCGCGTCGAACCCCTCGGTGCTCGGGCCGGTCGTCGTACAGCCGTCCTCATGCGTGACGTCGAACCCGTCCGCGTCCGCCCGCGCCTCGACGGCGTCGAGCGGCGTCGTGGCGTTCGTCGCCACCTCCTGCTCGGGGTAGTGAGCGGCGTAGGCGTAGTCGCCCATCATCTCCGGGCCGTCGTCCGCCTTCGGGCCGACGACGGCGACGGAGTCGAGGCCAGCGTCGAGGGGGAGCAGGTCGTCGTCGTTCTTCAGGAGCACTATCGACTCGCGGGCCGCGCGCTCGGTGAGGTCGGTCGCAGCGTCGGTGTGGAACGCGTCGGCTGCCGCGTCGGCGTCGACGGTCGGCTCGTCGACGACGCCCTTCTCGAACTTCGTCCGGAGGACGCGCCGGACGGCCTCGTCGAGCGTCGCCTCCGCGAGTTCGCCGGCCTCGACGGCCTCGACGAGGTGCTCGCCGTAGCAGTCGGTCGCGGGCAGTTCCACGTCGATACCGGCTTCGAGCGCCGCCACCCCGGACTCGCGGTCGGAGTCGGTGACGCCGTGCTCCTCCCGCAGGAAGTCGATGCTGTAGTAGTCCGAGACGACGGTACCGTCGAAGCCGAACTCGCCGCGCAGCACGTCGGTCAGCAGCCACTCCGAACTCGCACAGGGGACGCCGTCGATGTCGTGGTAGGCGTTCATCACCGACTCGGCGTCCTGGGTCGCGATGACGGCCTCGTAGGGGAACAGGTGCGTCTCGCGGAGTTCGCGGCGACCCAGGTTCACCGAGGTCCGGTTGCGTCCGCCCTCGGTCGCACCGTGGGCGGCGAAGTGCTTCAGCGTCGCCGAGATACCCTCCTCGACGGAGTCGCCCTGGAGCCCCGAGACGTACCCGCTCGCCATCGCCGCGACGAGGTACGGGTCCTCGCCGAACGTCTCCTCGACGCGCCCCCACCGCAGGTCGCGGGCCACGTCGAGCACCGGTGAGAGCGCGTGTCTCGTCCCGATGGCCTCCATCTCCGAGCGGACGGTGGCGGTGACCTCCGCCATCAGGTCCGGGTCCCACGTGCTCGCCATCCCGATGGACTGGGGGAACGTGGTGCCCTCCGGACCCATGTAGCCGCTGAGACACTCCTCGTGGGGAATCGCGGGGACGCCGAGCCGTGTCTCGGCGAGGACGTCCTGCAGTTCGTTGGTGACCCGCGCCGCGTCGGTCGGCGAGAGACCGCCCTCGCCCCCGATGCGCGTCAGGTGGCCCATCCCCTCCGAGAGCAGGTCCTCGGCGGTCTCCCGGTCGAGTTCGCCATCGTCGTCGAGCAGCAGGTCCGCGTTGACCGAGCCGAGCTGTGCCGCCTTCTCCGCGAGCGTCATCCGTGAGAGCAGGTCCTCGACGCGCCGTTCAGTGGGTGCGGACTCGTCGCTGTACACCGCGTCCGCTGGAGCCTCGTGCATTACAGTCTGCGGCTTCAGCGGGCCACGGCTTAACGATTCGGTCCTCCTCCGACTCCGCGCCGAGACCACCGTCGGTGGAACGCCGTGACCTCCACGTTTTTGTCACCGCTGGCCGTCGGTCCAGTCGACAATGGGGTTCCTCGACGAGCGCTACCTCCTCGACTCGGAGACCGCTCACGACATCTACGAGCGTATCGCCGACCTGCCGATCGTCGACCCGCACAGCCACCTCGACGTCCGAGAGGTCGTCGAGAACGAGGGCTGGGACGACGTCTGGGCGGTCGAGGGCGCGACCGACCACTACGTCTGGGCCGCGATGCGCAAGCGGGGCGTCCCCGAGGAGCGCATCACGGGCGACGCCTCGAACCGCGAGAAGTGGACCGCGCTCGCCGAGGTGTTCCCGGACCTCGCGGGCAACCCGACCTACGAGTGGGTCCACCTCGACCTGAAGCGGCGGTTCGGCATCGAGACGCCCATCTCCGCCGAGACGGCCGACGACATCTGGGAGGAGACGGCTCGCCAGCTCGACGCCGACGAGAAGCGCCCGCAGGAACTGCTCCGCGAGATGAACGTCGAGGTGGTCTGCAGCACCGACGACCCCACCTCGTCGCTCGACCTGCACGACCGCGCCGCGCGCGAGGTCGAGGGCGTCGACGTCCTCCCGACGTGGCGCGCCGACCGCGCGGTTCACGTCGGCCACCGCGACTGGGGCGACTTCGTCCGGGAACTGGCCGACGCGACCGGCGTCGAGACGGGTGACTTCGAGGGGTTCCTCGACGCCCTCGCCGCCAGCCACGACCACTTCGCCGCCCACGGCTGCCGGGCCAGCGACCTGAGCGTCCGCGAACCCGTCTCCCGGCCGGTCGAGCGCTCGCGCGCCGCCGACATCTACGCGGCCGAGCGCCGCGGCGAGACGCTCTCCGACGAGCAGGTCCGCGAGTTCGAGGCGTTCGTGCTGGAGTACATCGGCGAACTGAACGTCGAGACGGACTGGGTCACGCAGCTCCACATCGGCCCGGTCCGCGACTACCGCGACGACCTGTTCGAGCGGCTGGGGTCGGCCGCGGGCGGCACCGTCACGACCGGCGAGGTGGAGATAGCGGAGGGCCTGCGACACTTCCTCAACGCGTTCGACGGCGACCTGGATATCGTCCTCTACGTCGTCGACCCGACCCACTACCCGACCGTCACGACCATCGCGCGCGCGTTCCCGAACGTGAGCGTCGGCCCCGCCTGGTGGTTCAACGACAGCCCCGTCGGGATGGAGCGCCAGCTGGAGTACGTCGGGTCGGTCGACCTGCTCGCCAACCACGCCGGGATGGTCAGCGACTCGCGGAAACTGCTGTCGTTCGACTCCCGGTTCGAGATGTTCCGCCGCACGCTGGCGAACGTCCTCGGAACGCAGGTCGAGCAGGGCCGGATGCCGACGGACGTCGCGCACGACCTGGCCGAACACGTCGCGTACGACCGCCCGAAGGAGCTGTTCGGGTTCGAGTAGGCCGGCGTCCTCGGGCAGCGAACTCCCAGTTTTCGACGCCGATTGCCGCTTCGGCAACCAGTTTCGAGCGCTCCCGCCACGGTCAGGTATGACGCAGACGGTCACGGTCTGGAACGAGTACGTCCACGAACGCGAAGACGACGAGGTGGCGGCCATCTACCCCGACGGCATCCACGGGACTATCGCCGACGCGCTCGCCGAACGGGGGTTCGACACGCAGACGGCGACGCTACAGGAGCCAGCGCACGGCCTGACGGAGTCGGTGCTGGCCGACACCGACGTCCTCGTCTGGTGGGGACACGTCGCCCACGACGAGGTGAGCGACGAGGTGGCCGACCGCGTCGCCGACCACGTCCGCGGCGGGATGGGCCTGCTCCTCCTCCACTCGTCGGCGCTGTCGAAACCGTTCCGGCGACTGCTCGGGACCACGGGGTCCCTGAAATGGCGCGAGGCAGACGAGCGCGAACGGCTGTGGGTGACCGACCCCGGCCACCCCATCGCCGCCGGCGTCGACGACTGCATCGAACTGGAGCGGACGGAGATGTACGGCGAACCGTTCGACGTGCCGACGCCCGACTCGGTGGTGTTCACCTCGTGGTTCGAGGGTGGCGAGGTGTTCCGCTCGGGGTGTTGCTGGCGGCGTGGGAAGGGCCGCGTCTTCTTCTTCCGACCCGGTCACGAGACGCTCCCCATCTACCACGATTCCGAGGTCCAGCACGTCCTGGCGAACGCCGTCGAGTGGGCGACGCCCGTCGACGACGTTGGCGAGCACGTCCCCCCGAACCTCCAGAACGTCGAGCCTCGCGAAGCCATCGAGGGGTACGACGGCTGACTGGGAGCCAGCACCCGCGACGACACCTCGTGAGGACACGCTCGTGACTGCCGCGACCTATCTCAGACCTCTCGGGCCGCGGTCTCGACGTCGGCGAGGAGCGACGGCACGTCGACCGCCTCGCCGGTCTCGGCGCTCTCGATGGCGGCGAACACGGTGGCCATCGACCGCAGGTTGTCCCGCGCGTTCGTCTCCATCGCGTCGCCGCCCGAACACCAGTCGGCGAACTGCTCGACGAGCCACGCGTTGCCCCACTTCGCCCGCTCGTCGAGGGGTATCGGCGTCCCCTCTTCGAAGCGGGTGCCCCCAGTGAACCCCTCCGCGTCGCGGTCGTACGGGAACGCCCGCAGTTCGTGGCCGTCGAGCGCCAGCGTCGCGTCCACGCAGTCGACGCGAACGTGCTCCGCGCCCCACCCGTTGAACGTCGCCGCGACGGTGTTCAGCCCTTCGTAAGTGACGCTCGTCCCCCCCTCGGTGACGAGGTGGACGGTCGCGTTCGGCGCACCCGCGAACTCGGAGTGTTCGGGGTTCCAGGCGTTGCAGAACACCGTCCGAACCCGGTCGTCGACCAGGTCCGCGAGCAGGTCGAGGTGGTGGATGGCCCCCTCGACGAGCATCGGGTGGTGTTCCTCGTCGTACAGTCGCTCGGGCTTCCAGGTGCCGTAGGAGCGAGCGTTGGTCGCGTATCGGCAGTAGCAGTTGTCGACCGGACCGTACTCGCCCGAGCGGACGTGCCGGCGGAGGGTCCGCACGTCCCGACGGAACCGCTGGGTCATCGTCACGCCGACCTTCAGACCCGCGTCCTCGGTGCGCTGAACGATGCGCGCCGCACTCTCCATGGCGTGGGCCAGCGGTTTCTCACAGAGCAGGTCGAGTCCGTGTTCGACCGCGAGGTCCACCAGCGGTTCGCGGACGTGCGGCGGGACGACGAGCGCCAGCGCGTCGGCCTCCCGTTCCTCGATGGCTGCCTCGGTGGAGGCGTAACAGCGCTCGGATGGGAGGTCGAGCAGTTCGCGGCCGCGTTCGAGCGCCTCCTCGTCGGGGTCGACGGCCGCGACCACCTCGACGGTGCCGTCCGCCTCGTTCGCCGGGAGGAACTCCCGCGCCCACGCCGCACCCTGATTACCGGTGCCGACCAGCACGATTCGAATCGTCACGGCGGGACGTTCGCGACGGTGCGGTTCACCCTACGGGAACCGGCAATCCGACGTCGTGGTGGCGTCACCTCTCAGCTATCCAGCGGCCTCACGCCCTCGCCGGTGTCCGTGGATTGAAGCACGCGACCGTCCACTCACGGACGATGAGCGACCATTCAGACGTGGTAGCCGTGACCGGCGGCCTCGGCGGCGTCGGGCGCTGGGTCGTCGACCGACTCGCGACCGACGGGAGCGACGTCGTCTGTATCGACCGGTACACGCCCGACGAACGCGTCGAGAACGTCGACTTCTACGAGGCGGACCTCACCGACGCGGGCGAGACGCTCGAACTGCTCGACAGCGCCGACCCGGACGCCGTGGTCCACCTCGCCGCCATCCCCGACCCGACCTCGCACGCCGGGTCGCGCGTCTTCTCGAACAACACGCTCTCGACGTACAACGTCCTCACCGCGGCGGGTCGCGTTGGTGCGCGCGTCTCGTGGGCGTCCAGCGAGTCCGCCTACGGGTTCCCCTTCTCGGAGGACCTCCTGCTGCCCGACTACCTCCCCATCGACGAGTCCCACCCGATGCGCCCGGAGGACCCCTACGGCACGTCGAAGGTGGCGGGGGAGGAGGTCGCCGAGATGGTGGTCCGGCGCTACGGGGTCCAGGTCGCCTCGATTCGCCCCTCGTGGGTGCAGTACCCCGGCGCGTACCAGACCACCGCCAACCGCGAGGCTGTCGACATCGGGGCCATCGAACCGGGCACCCGCCCGCCCGGCGTCGGCAACTTCTGGTCGTACGTCGACGTCCGCGACCTCGCCGACCAGTTCGTCCGGTCGATTCGGACGGACCTCGACGGCCACGAACCGTACCTCGCTCACGCGCCGGACAACTACGCGGGCGTCGACACCGAGCGCCTGTTCGAGGCGGTGACGGGCGGCGACCTGCCCGACCCGTTCGACGTCGAGGGCGAGGAGTGCGCGTTCACGACGGCGAAGGCACGGGAGGACCTCGGCTGGGAGGCGGAGCACACCTGGCGGGACGCCCGGAACGAGTCCGTCGACGGCCCGTCGTTCGGCTGAGGCGACGCGCTCGGGATGCTCGGGCGGTCGGACACTCGGGGACTCCGGACTCGTGAGTGCAGAGGGCCGTCGACGGACGCGCCGCTATCCGCGACGAACCTGGACACAGACCGCGGTCGAGGCCGTCGCATGGTGGGGCGCTCGGTGTCGTCTCGGCGTCGGCCGAACCGCGTCGCGTCAGTCGGCGCCGTGGGGCGGGGCGAACCCGCACTCCCCACAGACGACGTCGCCGCGACTGGTCCGTTCGACCCTTCCGCTACACTGCGGGCAGTCCGATACCATCGGTCGACACTGGGTGGCCAGCAGTACTTGGCTCTTGGTGATACGGCAGCGGTAGGCTACAGGCCGCGCGCTCGACGACGGTCACCCATCGCGAGAATCGACCGGAGTACGAGCCTATTTGTACGCGACGGACACAGGAGCGAGTATGATGTTCGAGCAAGGGGTCGACGGGTTCGACCGGCGGGACTGGCAGCGCTCGGAGGACGGGACCGTCCGCTTCGCACTGGTCGGCCTCGGCTGGTGGACGCGAGAGGAGGCCATGCCCGCCATCGAGTCGTCGACGTTCTGCGAGACGACCGTCGTCGTCAGCGGGTCACACGAGAAGGCAGACCGCGTCGCCGCGGACACCGACACCGTCACCGACGCGCTCACCTACGACGAGTTCCTCGACGGCGAGGCCAGAGACGCCTACGACGCCGTCTACGTCGTCACGCCGAACGCCCTCCACCTGCCGTACGTCGAGGCCGCCGCGGAGTACGGGAAGGCCGTGCTCTGCGAGAAACCCATCGAGGCGAGCGTCGAGCGCGCCGAACGGGTCGTCGCGGCGGCCGAGTCGGGAGACGTCCCGCTGATGGTCGCCTACCGGATGCAGACCGACCCGGCGGTCCGGCGGGCGCGGGAACTCGTCCGCGACGGCGAAATCGGCGACCCGGTGCAGGTCCACGGCCACATGTCCCAGCGACTCATGGAGGTCATCCCGGACCCCGACCAGTGGCGGCTGGACCCCGACCTCACCGGCTACGGCGCGACCGTGATGGACCTCGGCATCTACCCGCTCAACACCGCGCGGTTCGTCCTCGACGCCGACCCGGTGTCGGTCGGCGCGCAGTTCACCGCCGAACACGAGGCGTTCGCCGACGTCCCCGACGAACACGCCAGTTTCGAGGCCACCTTCGACGACGGGACGGAAGTGAGCTGTACCGCGAGTCAGAACGCCCAGCGCGCCAGCAGCTTCCGCGTCGTCGGCACCGAGGGCGAAATCCTGCTCGAGCCCGTCTTCTACCCCGACCAGACGAGGTTCATGACCGTCCGCAGTGGCGAACAGCGCGTCGAGGTACAGGTGCCGCCGGTGAATCAGATGACCGAGGAGTTCGACTACTTCGCGGACTGCCTGCTCTCCGGGGCGTCACCCCACCCGGACGGCGAACACGGACTGGCCGACCTGCGAGCCATCGCCGCCGTCTACGAGGCGGCCGACACCGGCGAGCGCGTCGTGGTCGGGTCGAACCGGAACTGACGGCAGTACGGCGGCGAACCTCCTCGCAGTGCTCGCGCATTTCTTCGCACAGGAATACCGACGGTCCCCGGTCCCGCGACTACATCGACGAGCGCGATTCCACGGTCAGCTCCACCCGCTCGTCGGCGCACTCGAAGACGAACGCCCCCGGTTCGACCCGCTCGTAGTCCCGCCCGTGGACCGCGAGGTCCTCGACCGCGACGTCCATCGAGAGCGTCGTCTCCTCGCCGGGGTCGAGCCGTGCCTTCGCACAGCCGACGTGCTCGCGGACGGGCGTCACCCGCGAACTGACGACGTCCTCGACGAACAGGTCGACCGCGCGTGCGCTCGAGCGCTCGCCGAGGTTCTCGACGGTCACCGACGCGGTGACCGTCCCGGCCGTGCCGACCGTCGCCGACGACAGGCGCAGGTCACGCACCTCGAAGTCGGTGTAGGTCAGGCCGTGGCCGAACGCGTACAGCGGGTCGTACGAGGGCGGGTGCTCGGCGTCGCCGATGGGCGTCGGGTGGCGCAGGTGGTCGAACCGCGTCGGCAGGTGACCGGTCGAGCGGGGGACCGAGATGGGTAACCGGCCGCTCGGGTCGTTCCGGCCGAACAGCGTCTCCGCGACGGCCGTCCCGCCGTCCATGCCGGGATAGTACGCGAACAGGACTCCGGGGACGTGCTCTGCTGCCCACGGAATCGACAGCGGACGGCCCGCTATCACCACGAGCGCCGTCGGCGTCCCCGTCTCCGTCACCGCCTCCAGCAGGTCGCGCTGGGCAGGAGGCAGTTCCAGTTGCGTCCGGGTCGGGAACTCGCCGGTCGGCTGGCTCACCTCGCGGGGGCCGAACTCGTGGAGGTACCAGTCCTCGCCGAGGACGACGACGGCGGCGTCGGCGTCGCTGGCGGCGTCGGCCGCCGCCTCCACGTCGAGTCGTTCGGTGATGCTCGCGCCCTGTTCGTAGGTCACGCGTTCCTCGCCGACGACGGCCTCGATGCCCTCTCGGACCGTCACGCCCTCCAGGTTCGACTCGTCCATCACGCTCCACCCGCCGAACTGGTGGTGCAGGTCGTCGGCGTTCGGTCCGGTGACGAGCACGTCGTCGACCGACTCGTCGAACGGGAGCGTGCCGTCGTTCTCCAGCAGCGTCATCGAGTCGCGGGCGGCGTCCAGCGACAGGTCGCGGTGGGCCGCGCAGCCGACGTCCTCGCCGACGCGCTCCGGGTCGACGTACGGGTCCTCGAACAGGCCGAGCGAGGCCTTCAGTTCGAGGACCGCCCGGGCGCTCTCGGTGAGCCGGCGCTCGGAGAGCTCCTCGTTCCTGACGAGTTCGCAGAGCGTCTCGGCGTAGTCGGGACCGCCGACGGAGACCAGGTCGAGGCCCGCTTCGAACGCCTGCCGTGCGGCGGTCGACCGCGAGTCGGCCGTGCGGTGGTACTGGTAGAGGTGGTCGACACCGCCCCAGTCGGACGTGACGACGCCGTCGAAGCCGAACTCGCCGCGCAGCAGGTCCGTCAGGAAGCGCTCGGAGGAGTGCCCCGGTTCGCCGTCGATGGAGTTGTAACAGGGCATCACCACGTCCGCGGCGTCGAGGACGCGCTCGAACGGCGGGAGGAAGTCCCGCCGGAGCGACGACTCCGAGACGTCGACGGCCGAGGCGTCCTCGCCGCGCGCTGGCTGGCCGTACGCCGGGAAGTGCTTCGCCGTGACCCCCATCGGGTCGTCCGGTGCGTGGAGCCCTCGAATCTCGGCCGCCGCGAGTTCGCCACAGAGGTACGCGCTCTCGCCGTACGTCTCGAAGACGCGCCCCCAGCGCTGGTCGCGGGCGACGTCGCAGGTCGGCCCGTAGTTCAGCGTCGCGCCCGTCGCCGTCAGTTCCCGCGACGTGGCCGTTCCGGCGCGTTCGACGAGGTCAGGGTCACGCGTCGCCGCCATGCCGATGCTGTGGGGGAACACCGTGGCGCCGTTGATGTACGCGTGGCCGTGGACGGCGTCGACGGGGACGAGCAGCGGGATGCCGAGCCTGGTCTCCTCGACGGCGACCCGCTGGAGTCGGTTCGCCGTCTCCACCGCCAGTTCGGGGTCGTCGCGCGTCGAGATGCCGATACCGAACGGTGAGACGGCACCGACGCCGGAGTCGACGATCTCTCGCTCGACGTCTTCGGGCGAGCGTTCGGCCTCGCCGAGTTTCCCGACGAAACTCCCGACGAGCTGTCCCGCCTTCTCTTCGAGCGTCATCTCCTGTAGCAGGTCGTCGATGGTCGAGGCCGACGCCTCGGGGACCGACCCGTCCTCGTGTGTCATCGTAGTTCGACCTCGCCGGGTGTGACTATAAAACCGGGCGGACGGCGGGGAGATGGCCTGCTATCCACCGGACCGTCCTGGCCGACCGGCCGTGTCAGTCGTCGGGGTCGCCCTGTCGGTCGAGGATGTCCACGAGTCGGTCCGCGAACATCACCGTCCGCGTGGGGAGCCCGTACCGCTCGGTCTCCATGCCGTACTCCCGGAGGTCCGCGACGAGGTCGTCGGTGTGGGTCAGCGTCGTCGCCGTCTCGCGGACGTCCACGTCGAGGCGCCCCTGGTCGTCGGTGTCGAGCCACGGCTGTGTCCGCTGGCGCTCGTCGTACGTGATGGTGTACGTCTCGCCGCCGACGGCGTCCACGACGTCGTCGACGGTCCCGACCTCCAGCCGGTCGTCGTCGCCGACGAGGAACAGCGTCCCGTCCCGACACTCGGGTTCGTACCGCGTCATGGCCGTCGTCGGTCGTGGGTCGGGCGGTGGGTCGGTCGATGGGTCTGTGTCGTCGTTCCGTGAGTCGACCTCACCGACCGGCGACTGGCGTCGAGTGACGGGGCGACTCGGTTCATCCGAGGCGAACCGTCACCTCCCCGTCGAAGTTCAACAGCACCTTCTGAACGGTGTCCCCGAACAGCACCTTCCCGGTCGGCGACCGTCGCTTCCCGGCGACGAAGACGTGATCGCAGTCGTGTTCGTCCGCGGCCGCGAGTATCTTCGACGCCCGGTCGCCTTCCTCCGTCACGACGCCGATGGTCTCGTAGTCGAACGGTGGGTCGTCGAACACCTCCGCGACGGTCCGTTCGAGGCGGGAGTGAACCGCCCCCATCGCGTCGGTCTTGCCGTAGGAGGTGTCCTCGACCTTCCCGATGGCGTCGAGCGCGGCCCTCGTCTCGTCGAACTCGTCGGGGTCGAGACTGGAGAACAGGTAGAGGTTCGCACCGACGCCGGCGGCGATGTCACCCGCCGCCCGGAGCAGTCGGTGGCTCTGTTCGCTATCGTCGACGACGACGAGGGCACGGTCCATGAGCCGTGGTACCGCTTCGATAACTAAAACGTTCGCATCGACGGACGATGGCTGCGGCGGGTGCCGCGACACGACGCGGACGGAACCACCGGGCGACGCGTCAGTTCTCCGCGAGTCCGTCCCGCTCCTCGACCGCCCCGGGGAGCGGTTCGCTGTCCCAGTACTCGTGGTTCGGGTCCTCGCGGAAGCAGGCGGCGCTCCCGTCGCCACCGTCGACCGCCTGCAACTCGGGGTGTTCCTCCCGGCAGGCCTCGCGGGCGACCGGACAGCGAGTGTGGAACCGGCAGCCGGAGGGCGGGTTGACCGGGTCCGGCACGTCGACCTCCCGGATGGGCGGGTCGTCGGCCTCCATCGCTTCGAGGTCGAGGTTCGGCGTCGCCCAGCGGAGCACCTCGGTGTAGGGGTGGCGCGGGTCGTGGATGAGACGCTCTGCCGTCCCGATCTCGACGATCTCTCCGAGGTACATCACGGCGATGCGACCGTCACCGTGTTCGGCGAAGTACCGCGCGTTCGAGAGGTCGTGGCTGATGAACAGGAACGAGGTGTCGAACTCCTCCTGTAGCTCCAGCATCAGGTCCATGATCTCGATGCGCAGCGAGACGTCCACCGCGCTGATGGCCTCGTCGGCGAGGATGGCGTTGGGGTTCATCAACAGCGCTCGTGCGAGGACGACGCGCTGTTTCTCGCCGCCCGAGAGCTGGTGTGGGTACCGGCTCATGAAGTCGTCCGCCGGCGTCATCCCGACGCGTTCGAGCAGCGAGTGGATACGGCTCCGCCGCTCGTTGACGCCGATGTTCGGGTGGGTGTGGCGCAGCGGCTCGGAGAGGATGTTGACGATACGCCGGTTGGGGTTGAGCGCGCTCCCCGGGTCCTGGTGGATGATCTGGAGCGCCGAGCGGATCTCCTCCTTCGTTATCTCGGTGTTCCGACCGGCCTCCCAGATGTCCTGTCCCTGGTACTCGATGGTGCCGCCGGTCGGCTTCTGGAGTCCGATCATCGTCTTGCCGAGCGTCGTCTTGCCACAGCCCGACTCGCCGAGGAGGCAGACGAGGTCCTGCTCCTCGATGTCGAGCGAGACGCCGTCGACGGCCCGGACCACGTCGGGGTCGCCGCCGAACCGATCGAGCAGTCCCTGTTCCTTCTCGAAGTGGACCTCGACGTCGTCGAGCGCGAGGAGCGGCTGTTCACCGGGGGCAGTGGTCCGGACCCCACCGTTCTGCTGGGTCCGCTGCTCGCCGGTCCGCTCGACCCGCTCGACCTCGGTTGCCGTCTCGCCGAAGTTGAGCGGTATCTCCTCGCGGGCCTCCTCCTTGTAGTGACACGCGCTGCGGTGCGTGCTGTCGTCGACGGCCGCGAGCGGCGGGTCGTCGACGATGCACTTCTCCGTCGCGAGCGGACAGCGCGGGTGGAACCGACAGCCCGACGGGAGGTTCACCGGGGCCGGTCCCTCGCCCTCGATGGGTTTCATCTCCTCCAGCGGCGCGTCGAGGTTCGGCGTCGCGTTCAGCAGCTTCCGCGTGTACGGGTGCGCGGAGTTCCCGATTATCTCGTCGCGCGGACCGATCTCGGCGAACTGGAACGCGTAGATGATGGCCATGCGGTCGGCCAGCGACGCCACCAGCGGTAGGTCGTGGGTGATGAAGATGATGGTCAGGTCGTACTCCGACTGCAGGGTGTCGAGCAGTCGGAGGATGGAGCGCTGCATCAGCAGGTCGAGCGCGGCCGTCGGCTCGTCCATCACCAGCACCTCCGGGTTCAGCACCATGCTCAGTGCGATGAGCGCGCGCTGCTGCATCCCACCCGAGAGCTCGTGGGGGTAGGAGTCGAGCACCCGCTCGGGTTCGAGATAGAGGTCGCGGAGGAGTTCGCGGGCGAACTCCATGCCCTCGGAGACGTTCTTGTCGTGGGTCTTCAGCGTCTCCGTGAAGTGCGTCTCGACCTTCATCGTCGGGTTGAACGAGCTCATCGCCCCCTGGAACACCATCGACACCTCCTCCCAGCGGAACTTGCGGAGCTCCTCGTCGCTCAACTCCAGGACGTCGACCGACGACCCGTCCTCGCGGTTGTAGCGGATGCTCCCCGTGAGTCTGCCGGGGTCGGGAACTGCGTCCAGCAGCGCCGAGGCGAACATCGACTTCCCGCTGCCGCTCTCGCCGACGATGCCGAGCACCTCGCGGCGCTCGATGTCGACGTTGACGTCCTCGAGGACGTGCGTCTCACCCCCGCTGTAGGTCACGTTCGTGTCGCTAATCTCCAGGATGGGGTCGCTGACCCCCCTCGATTCGGTCTGACCGCCGAGTGAACTGTTTGATGACATCTAGAACATCCCCGTGTTCGTCGAACTGCTCTCTTCTTCCTCGACGGACTCGGACTCGCCGCGGAGCCGGGTCCGGACTCTCGGGTTGAACAGCCGGTCCATCCCCTGGCTCACCAGGATGAGCCCGAAGGCCAGCCCGACGATGGCGATTATCGGGACCAGCAGCCAGTGGAGCGCCGACGTGCTGAACAGCGCACCCTGGTAGTACGCGTTGCTCAGCGTCACGCCCCAGTTCTGTCCGGTGTAGGGCAGCACACCGATGAGGTAGAGCCCGACGGACGCGAACACCGTGTAGCGTGCCGCGAACACGAAGTTCACCATCACGTACGGCATGATGTTCGGGAGCACGTCCTTGACGATGATGCGCGGCGTGCTCGTCCCCATCGTCCGGGCCGCCTCGACGTAGCTCGCCTCCCGGATCGAGAGGACCTGTGCCCGTATCGAACGGCCCAGCCCCGCCCAGTAGTTGATGGTCAGGACGACCCCGAGCAGGATAGGGTTCTCCGGACTCAGCGCGATGGCCAGGATGATGACGAGCGGGAGGCCGGGGATCGCCATGAAGAAGTCCGAGATGGACATGATGACGTTGTCGACCCGTCCGCCCTTGTACCCCGAGACGGTCCCGACGACGACCGCGAGGAACGTCGCCCAGACGCCGCCCGCGAGGACCATCAACAGGATGAACGGCGTGGACTCGATGATGAGCGCCAGCAGGTCCACGCCCGACCGGGTCGTCCCGAGCGGGTACGCCCAGTTCTCGAACGGCTGGAGCCACGCCTGGGCCTGGTTGGGACTCGGATTCCGCCAGAGTCCGGCGACCTCCACGACGGCCATGAGGAGGTAGACGCCCAGGATGAACAGGCCGATGCGCGTCCGCCAGTCGGACCACGCGATGACGGCCGGTTCGTAGACCCAGCTCCGGTAGAACTCCCGGAGCCGGTCGCCGCGGCTCATCTCGACCGACGACGACTCCGAGCGCCAGTCGATCTCCTCGGAGGACTGGGAGTCGGTCTCAGTAGCCATCGGCGTCCCCCGTGCTGATGCGTGGGTCGATGAGACCGTACGTCAGGTCGGCGATGTACACCCCGACGACCAGCGTCACCGTGATGACGAGGAAACAGCCCATCATCAGCGGGTAGTCGTTCGCGTTGACCGCCGAGATGAGGTAGTAGCCGAGCCCGGGGTACGAGAAGATCTCCTCGAGGACGACCGTGCCCCCGAGCCGGAACCCGATCAACAGGAGCAGGCCCGTGTACATCGGCAGGATGGCGTTCTGGGCGACGTAGCGGGTTGCGATGCGTCCGTCACCGAGGCCGCGGAGCCGTGCGACCTCGACGAACTCCTCGCCGAGCACCTGGACGCTGTTCGAGCGCATGCTGAGCGCCGTCGACCCGATACCGCCGATGGTGAACGCGAGGATCGGGAGCACCGCGTGCTTCGCGACGCTCACCAGGAAGTCGAGGTTGAAGCCTGGGGTGACGCCGCGTGCGTGCGCGTTCCCGGTCGGGAACCACCCCCACTGGTAGGCCAGCAGGTAGACGAAGATGACCGCGAAGATGTAGTACGGCACGGCCATCACGAAGATGGACCCGCCCGAGAGCGCCTTGTCGAACCGGGAGCCCTCCCAGTAGGCCTGTATCGCACCGATCAGGACGCCGAAGACGAACATCAACACCGTCGAGACGACGACGAGTAACACCGTCCAGGGGAGCGCCCTGGCGATGACGTCCATGACGGGGACGCCGAGCGAGATGGACTCCCCGAGGTCCAGTCGCGCGACCCCGGCGAGGTAGTCGAGGTACTGCTGCCACAGCGGCGCGTCGGGCCGGATGTTCTGGAGCGCCTCGATGCGCGCGTCGACCTGTTCGACGGGCACACCCTGGCGGAGCAGTTCGAGACGCAACTGCGTGAACGGTCCCCCCGGAAGCAGGCGAATCAGTCCGAACGTGAGCGTGGCGACCGCTAACACGGTGAGCGGAATCCTAGCCGTCCGTCTGAGGTAGTAGTTCATGAGAGATTGAACAGGAGTGGGTCAGTTAAACGTATCGAGAGGCTATCCCTTGTACTGCAGGTCGCCCGTCTGCGGCCACCAGAACTGCGGCCACTTGACGCGCCGGTTCTCGCTCCCCTCGGGTGCGACCGTCCACTCGTCGTTCGTCGTCCACGACTGTTCGAACTTCGAGACGAGGCCGAGGAACGGCAGGTCGATGTGGTTGTGCCACGCCGCCTCCTGGACGAACGGCCGCGACTCCTCGTCGGACGGCTGGCGTGCGATCTCTTTGACCGTGTCCAGCGGAGTGAGCGTCATCTCGCCGCCGCCGCGGGCGGGAATCGTCTGTTCGGACTGGGCGATCTCGCGGTAGTTGTGCCCGCCGCCGATCTCGGACTCCCAGAGCTGGTAGTACAGCGGGAAGTACGGGAACGCCGAGCGCGACCCGCCCGGCAGCCAGTACAGCGCACCCATCTTGAAGTTGCTGTTGGAGTACTGGTTGAACCAGTCGTTGGTCGGCTTGGAGCTGATGGAGAAGTCGAACCCGAAGTCGTTGAGCTGGCTGACGACCGTCTGGGTCATCGTCGTCCAGTCGGTCCAGCCCGCCGGCGTGTAGTACTGCCCGCTGGCCTTGTTGCCGTCGCCGTCGGTCCAGGTCCCGCCCTGCTTGGAGAAGCCGGCGTCCTCGAGGAGCTGCGTCGCCTTGTCGGTCTGGCTCGACTCCGGACCGTAGGTCTCGAAGTCGCCGAACCAGTCACCGAGCCAGTACTCCTGGTCGCGAGGCGCGATGCCACAGGGCGACGGAGCGACGAACTTCGACTCGGGACCCGCGTTGTCGACGATGGCCTGCCGGTTGATGACGTGAGCGACCGCCTGGCGGACCGCCCGCTGACCGAACACGGGGTCGTCGTGGTTGAAGACGATACCGTACCCCCACTTCGCGGGGACGTTCACCTCGACGACGTGGTCGGGGAACTGGTTCTTGATCTCCGGCGGCGTGAACAGGCTGGTCGCCGCGTCGACCTGGTTGCCCATCAGCGCCTGGTGCTGGGCGGTGTTCCCACCGTAGCTCTCGATGAGGTACGTCCCGAAGTTGACGTTGTCGGCGTCGTAGAAGTTCTCGTTGCGCTCGAACTCGAACGCCTGCTGGTCCTTGGTGACGAACGAGAACGGCCCGCTCGCGACCGGCTCCTCGTAGGACCACTGGAGGAACTCCGCCGCGTCCTGGTCGACGAACTCCCCGTGGACCTCCTTCTTCACGTCCACGAAGAAGTTCGTCAGCTCGAACTTGATGATCTGGGGGTTCGTCGGCCCGGAGAGCTGGAGGGTAGCGGTGCGCTCGTCGTCGATCTCGTACCCGTCGAGATAGCCCCAGATGGTCATCCCGGTCTTCTTCGCGAGCTGCATCTGCACGTCGAAGTCCTCGGTGGTCCAGTCGTCGCCGTTGTCCCACGACAGGTCCTCGCGGAACGTGAGCGTGACCTCCTGGTCCTGGATCTGGAGGTCGCTGAGGGCGCCGAGGAGGAACGTGCTCTTGTTGAACGAGTACTTCAGGAAGGGGGCGAAGACGGCCCGTCCCGCGGGCCAGCTGAAGTTCTGGGTCGCCTGGCTGTTGAAGTGGAGGTCGACCGGATTACCGGTGTACGCGTTGACGTAGGTCGCGTCGTAGACCTGGTTACCGCCGCCGTTGCTGCTGTTGTTACCGCCACCACCGCCACCGCCGTTCCCGTCGCCGCTACCGTTGCCGTCGGACTCCGGGTCACCACCACTACACCCCGCGAGGGCAGCCATGCCGGACGCGCCGGCCACCGCCAGCATCTTCCGGCGGCTGATAACACTCTCGTAGTCGGACCGACCGCTGTCGCTTGCCATAACATTGTAAGGGTGTGTGAGTTTCGGCATAAACATTGTGGATTATAATTCGATGTACGTCTATGAAACATACGTGAGCGTGCCCCAGACACCGCTCGACAGTGGGTACCGACCACGCGTCTAGCGACGGGCTAGCGGGGAGGAGAACCAGAACGCGGGGCCGGACGCGTCGGCGGGTCGACTTCCACTACACTTTTCGCCTCGGTCTGCCGACCGTACGACATGTCGAAGAGATCGGTGCTGCTCGACGCGGTCTGCGCCCAACGGCGTCAGATGCGACTGTTGCTCGCCCTCCTCATCACGATGGGCCTGTTCACCGCGCTCGCGGCACTGTTCGTCCGACCCGGCGACCGCTCGTTCCCCATCCTCGTCATCGACGCCGTCCTCGTGGTCGGCGGCATCGTCTTCTTCGGCGTGACACACTGGTACTGCACGAAGCGAGCGATGTCGGAGTGAACCGGCCAGCGGGTCGCTCCGCCTCCGGTCAGGCCTCCTCCGCCAGGTAGTTCGCGGTCGCCTCCGCGAGTTCTCTGACGTCCTCGTCGTCTTCTGCCGACGCGACGCGCCGCAGGTCCGATACGGCTGCATCGTCCCCGAGACGGCCGAGCGCCCTGACGGCCCGCGCACGGACGACCGTCGCTGGATGGTCGAGGCAGTCGACGAGTCGGTCTCCGACCGGCGCGACGGCGTCGGGGTCGGCCGCCACGAGTTCGCCGAGCGCGTCGACGGCGCCGCCCGTGACGGCCGCGTCGGGGTCGTCCAGTAGCGTCACGAGGTCCCCCGCGATGTCGAGCGACGAGCCGGGTCGGGCCTCCGTGACGGCGACCACGACGTTGACCAGCGTCCGTCGCGCGGAGATTCGCCGCTGCCGTTCGGCCTCCTCGTGCTCACGGATGGTCTGGCGGGTCGCCGAGTCCGACACGAACTCGTCGACCGCCGCCACCGTCTCGTCGGGTTCGGTCGCGCGGATGGCCTCGACGAGCCCGTCAGCGTGCGGGGCGACCAGGTCGGGGTGCTCCACGACGAGTCGGCCGAACAGGCCCGCGGCCCGCGACTGGACGTTCACCAGGTCCGAACCGGCGGCGGTCGCGAGGGGACCGAGTCGCCCGTCGAGCACCGCGGGAGCACGCTCCGCGACGGTGTCGAGGACGGCGCCGGCCCGCAGTGCGACGGGGGCGTGCTCGTCCGCTGTGAGCGCCGCGACGTCGTCGAGGAACCGACGGACGGCGTCGACGTCGTCCTCGGCGAGCGCCCCGCAGACTTCGACTCCCCGCTGCCGGACGAGCGGGTTCGAATGGGAGAGCGCAGCGCGCAGTTCGGCGTCGTCGACGTCGGCCGCGACGACCGACGCGGGATCGACTCCGTCGAGCGGGTCCGAGGTGTCCGGGGTCATGGGCGCACCGTACGTTCCGTCGGGTAAATACGTGCGGGGTCGGCCACCCAGCTACTCACTACGTAGACGGTGAGCGTCTCTGCGAACGTGATTGGTGAACTGTCGGTGAGCCATGATTTTAATAATAAATGATTTGTCGTCGGCCGCGTGAGACTCTCGGTATGACCTCCGACGACGCCCGGGGACTCTCACGGCGGTCACTGGTGAAGGCCGCGCTCGCTATCGGTGGGGCGAGCGCGCTGGCCGCCTGCCAGGAGGCCGAGCGCTCGACCGACGAGGGGACGCCCGACCCGCCCGAGTACCCGAGGGGAGTCGAGGAGCGATCCGAACTCCCCGACCGCCAGCACGCCTGGGACGACTACCTGGTGCGCAGCGTCCACGGGACGGTGACGCAGAGCCAGCACCAGTTGCTCCTCGGCCTCTCCTACGAGGGGTCGGTGCCGCCGACGGACGACGAACGCACGCAGGTCGAGGACGCGCTCCGGGTCCTCGAACGCGCCTTCCAGTGGGGGAGCGGCCTCGACACAAGCGGGAGTGTCAACAACGGACTGCTGTTCATGCTCGGCTACGCGCCGCGCTACCTCGACCGGGTCGGCGTCGAGGTGCCGACCGAACTCCAGCGACCGGAGACCGTCCTGTCGGAACTCGGCGAGGACACCGCGATGGCCGCCGACTTCGACGCCCTCCTGCTGCTCGACAGCGACTACGCCTCCATCCTGCTCGCCGCCGAACAAGCGCTGTTCGCGGAGCAGGAGGAACTCAACGGCGTCGCCGTCGACGCCCGCCTGACGGGCGTGTTCGAGGTGACCGAGCGCCGGACGGGCGTCCTCGGGAAGGGCCGGCCTGCCCAGGAGATAGACGACCCGAACATCCCCGAGGACGCGCCGCTGTCGATGGGGTTCCGGGCGGGGTTCGACAACAGCCTCCCGCCGGAGGACACGGCGACGCTCACCGAGGGGCCGTTCGCGGGCGGCACGACGCTGGCCGTCTCGCGCGTGAAGACGAAGCTCGACGACTGGTACGACCAGCCCCACGAGCAGCGACTGAAGGAGATGTACTGCCCCGCCCACGACACCGAACAGGTCGGCGACATCGGCGACGCGCTCGGCAACCACAGCGGCATCACGGAGGAGAACGTCGAGGACCTGGAGGCGCTGGCGGAGGAACACGGCATCGTCGGCCACGCCCAGAAGGTCGCCTCGGCTCGCGACGAGAACTTCCAGACCCAGATCCTCCGGCGCTCGGAGGGCGTCGCCACCGACGACGTGGACGGCTCGACGTTCAACTTCTCCTCCATCCAGACGGACACCCGCAAGTTCGTCGAGGTGCGCCGCGCGATGGACGTCGACCAGTACGACGTCGACGTCCCCGCCGACCGCCACGGCATCGTCGACTACCTCGGGACGCGCTCGCGGAGCACGTTCCTGGTTCCCTCGCGCGCCGACCGCGCCCTCCCGAGCGAGCGATGACGGGGCGGACAGGTCGGCACACCGCCATCGCGGCGCTGCTCGCCCTCCTCGTCGTCGCCGCGGGCTGTATGGGTGCGAGCGGTGCCCCCGACACCAGCATCGACTTCCGCGAGCGGACCGCCGCCTCCGGCCTGCACTACCAGACCGACGGCGGGGCGGCGGGCAACGGCAACGACGGCGTCTACGTTGCCGACTACGACCGCGACGGCTGGCAGGACGTGCTGGCCGTCGGCGGCGAGTACCCGGCGCTGTTCCGGAACACCGGTGGCGAGTTCGAACGCGTCGCGGAGTTCTCGACCTACGGCGAGGCGGTGAAGGGCGCGCTGTTCGTCGACTACGACGGCGACGGCTGGGAGGACCTGCTGTTGCTCCGGTCGCACGCCGAACCGGTGCTCCTGCACAACGACGAGGGGCAGTTCTCCGAGTCGGGCCACGACCTCGGGAACCTGAGCTACCCGATGGGGGCGACGGCCGACGACTACGACGGGGACGGCGACACCGACCTGCTCGTCTACCAGTCGGGTGACTGGGCGACCGGGAAGCCGGAGGGGTACTTCAGCCTCTACAAGTACGTCGAGGAGGACAACGGCCACCCGAACGTCCTCTACGAGAACACCGGCGACGGGTTCGAGCGCGTCGAGGACGCCGGACTGAGCGACGCCGCGCGGTGGAGCCTCGCCGCGAGTTTCGTCGACCTGAACGGCGACCGCCTGCCCGACGTCCACGTCGCGAACGACTACAACACCGACGTCGTCTACGTCAACCAGGGCGACGGCACCTTCGCGGAGCGCGTCCTGCAGGGCAACACCTCGCGCAACGGGATGGCCTCCGAGATAGCGGACGTGAACGGCGACGGCGCACAGGACGTGTTCACGACGAACATCTACCTCCCGCTGGAGGAGGTCGAGGACGAGGAGCGCTATGAGCGACTCAGACTTCTGTTCGGCTACGTCCTCAAGTCCGGCCGGACGAAGGGCAACACCCTGATGCTCAACGACGGGACGGGCAACCTCAGCGACGCCGCGGTGTCCTACGGCGTCCGAGAGGGTGGCTGGGGCTGGGCGGCGAGCCTGACCGACCTCGACAACGACGGCGACCGCGACCTCATCCACGCCACCCAGTACGTCGTCCAGATCGACCGCGACGACCCCCACTACACCTACCCGATGCTGTTCGAACGCGACGGCGACGGCTTCCAGAACCGCGACGCCTCGGCGCACAACCTGACCGAGCACGACGGTCGGGGCCTCGTCTCGCTCGACTACGACCGCGACGGCGACCGGGACGTCGTCGTCGCCCCGTACGACGGCGAGGTGACCGTCTACGAGAACGTCGGTGCGGCCGCCAACAGCGTCGAGTTCCGCGTCGCGGACGACGCCGGGTCGACAGTCTACGGTGCTGAGGTGACCGTCTCCACCGGGAGCGACTCGACGGTCGTCCAGCAGACGGTCCAGTCTGACTTCCTCTCACAGGAGAGCCGCGTCTCGCACCTCGGCGTCGGCGGCCACGAGTCGGTCGATATCGCCGTGACGTGGCCCGACGGCACCGAACGGACCTTCGAGGACGTGGACGCGAACCAGCGCGTCCGCATCACCAGAGACGGCGTCGAGACGGTCGTCGACTACGGCGACTGAGCGCCGAGCACGCGACCGCTCTCACTCGCCCGTCGGTTCGTAGACGAACCGCTCGAACCGGGCGGGCGTCGGGTCGTCATCGCCGCTTGTCGCGTACATCCCGAGGTAGACGCCGGTGAAACTTCCGCTCACCTCCGTCGCTAAATACCGCGTCGCGAGCGTCGCCAGTTCGGTCGGGTCGTCGGCACCGGACAGGAACCGGTAGCTGTCCGTCGTCGCGTCGACCGCGAGTCGCCAGGTGTCGCCGTCGCCGCTGACGGGCGACTCCGCGACCACCTCCGCGGCGTTCCCGATTCTGCGGCGGACGACGACGCTCGTCGTCCCGTCGCTCCGTGTGACCCCGACCTCGTAGCGGTGGCGCTCGTCCATCACGGCCGCGAGACCCGCCTCCTCGCCCGGTTCGGGGTCGAACGCGAGGTCCACGTACGTCCGGCAGTCGAAGTGGGCCTGTCGCCGACCGACGAACGTCGCCCCGTGCTGGCCGAGTCGCTCGGTCCGCCCACGGAGCGTCAGGCCGTCCCCGTCATCCAGCGAGTACGCCGACCGGTCCGGGTTCCGTCGGTACTCGAACGCGCCGTCGAGCGAGTCGCCGTCGAACGTCGTCCGGGTCGGTCGCGCCGGGGCAGGCGCGTCCGGGGGCGACCCGTCGCCGGGGAGCGACTCGACCTGCATCGTCGTGGTCACCGGGTCACCGCCGTCGACGACCGGCCAGCCGTCCTCCCACTCGACGGGGGCGAGGAACGTCTCGCGACCGAGGTGGTGCCAGCCGGGGTGGCCGCCGTGCTGGCGGACGCCGAGGAACACCAGCCACCACGACCCGTCGGGCGCTCGGACCAGGTCCCCGTGGCCGGTCGCCTTGACGTCCGCCATCGGGTGGCCGCGATGGGAGAGCACCGGGTTGTCGGGACAGCCCTCGAACGGACCGGTCGGGTGGTCGCTGCGGGCCGCGACGACCATGTGGTTCGTGTGGGTCCCGCCCTCGGCGGTGAGCAGGTAGTAGGTACCGTCGCGTTCGTAGAGGTGTGGTGCCTCGCTGAACGTCCCCTCGATACCCTGCCACAGTTCTCGCTCCTCGCCGACAGCGCCGGTATCGAGGTCCACCTCTGCCTGCCGAATCGTCGTCTCGGGGAGCGTCGACCCGTGGGCGTACGTGAGGTAGGCCGTCTCGCCGTCGACGAACAGGTCCGGGTCGAACCCCGGCGCGTCTAGCGAAATCGGGTCCGACCACTCGCCCGCCGGGTCGTCGGCGGTGACGAGGAAGTTCCCCGTCCCCGAGACGTCGGTCGTGACGAGGAAGAACGTCCCGTCGTGGTGGCGGAGCGTCGGCGCGTAGACGCCGTCCGAAGCGGCAGTGTCGGTGAGGTCGAGCTGTTCGTCGCGGGTCAGACAGTGACCGATTCGGTCCCAGGAGACGAGGTCATCGCTCCGGTAGAGCGGGACGCCCGGGAAGTACTCGAAGGAACTCGTCGCGAGGTAGAACGTCGAACCGACCCGGCAGACGGTCGGGTCCGGGTGGCAGCCAGGGACCACCGGATTGCGGTACTCCATGGTACGGTTCATCGTGGGTCGGCGATAAATCGTGGGGGAAGAGCGGGTGAATCCCCCGTTTCACACCCGAGAGGTCCATACCAAAACTATATGCCCGGCTATCCAGATGATTCGTCATATGCGCTACTACCAAGTCGGCGAGGAGGGAGCGTCTCGTCTCGTCCTGGAGACGGACGGCGATGTCTACGACCTGACCGCCGCGAACTCCAGCGTCGAGGCGTTCGGTGACCTCGCCCGCGCCGCGTCTATCGCCGACACCGACATCGACGAGATTGCGAGTCGCCTGACCGACTCCGCACCGACGCTGTCCGCCGAGACGGCGACCGACTCGCTGCAGACACCGGTCCACGCCGACGAGGTGTGGGCGGCGGGCGTCACCTACCACATCAGCGAGAAGGCCCGACAGGAGGAGAGCACGAAACCCGAGATGTACCTCGACGTCTACGAGGCCGACCGCCCGGAGGTGTTCCTGAAGGCGACGCCGAACCGCCTCGTCGGCCCCGACGACGCCGTCGGCATCCGGAACGACTCGGAGTGGGACGTCCCCGAACCGGAACTCGGCGTCGTCCTCTACAAGGGCGACATCGTCGGCTACACCGTCGGCAACGACATGAGCAGTCGCTCCATCGAGGGCGAGAACCCGCTGTACCTCCCGCAGGCGAAGGTGTACGACCGCTGTTGTTCCATCGGCCCCTGCGTCCGGTCGGCGTCGTCGCTCGACGACCCGCACGACCTGGAGATGTGGATGACCATCCAGCGCGACGGCGAGACGATGTACGAGGACACGACCAGCACCGGCGAGATGGTCCGGACGGTCCACGAACTCGTCGACTGCTACACCGACCACAACGCCGTCCCCGACCTCTCGGTGCTGCTCACCGGGACCGCCCTCGTCCCCGACGAGGGGTTCACCCTGCGCGACGACGACGTCGTCGACATCGGCATCGAGGACATCGGCCGGCTCTCGAACGACGTCACGACCGTCTGAACGGTCGCGACGACAGCCACGACCGCTCTCTTCTCCCCGTCTCGCCGTTCAGTTCGCCTCCCGGAACAGTGCGACCACGTCCCGGAAGTCGAGGTCGCCGTCGCCGTCGAAGTCGAACTGCTCCGGGTGCTCCTGCACGTCGTCCGAGCGGAGGTTCTTGAAGAACAGTCCGGCGTCCCTGTTGTCGACGTCGCCGTCGCCGTCGACGTCCTCCGTGCGGCCGTCGCCGTCCACGTCGGTCGCCACCTCGGAGAGCGGGCGGAGTTCGACCTCGACGGTCCCGTTCTCGTCGTCGAAGGTGGCCTCGGCGTGCCCGACGCGGTGGCCGTCGCTGGCGACGAGGTGGTAGTCGCCCTCGAAGCCGCGCGTCGAGAACGTCCCGTCTCGTCCGGTCCGGCCGACCTCCTCGGTCCACCACTCGTCGAACACCAGGTCGAGGTACTGCTCCCCGTTCGGTCGGAGCGTCCAGTCCTCGTCGTAGTACGCCCCGGTCGGTCGCCAGTGGTCGCCCGCCCAGAACCCCCACGAGAGGACGCCCTCGACGGCCTCGTGGCTGAACACGGCCGTCAGGAAGTCCCGAGTGTAGTCGCGCTGGACGTCGACGTCCTGTGCGTTCCGGCGACTGATGATCTCGATGTCGAACTCGGTGACGAGCAACGGGAGGTCGAACGCACCGAACCGGTCGAGTCCCGCCAGTAACTCGTCCACGTCGAGCAGCTGGCCCCACTGCTGCTGGTGATGGCCCATGAACCCGATACCGTCGATCGGGTAGTCCTCCTCGACCAGTCGCTGGACGAACTGGTAGTACGGGTCCTGCTGCCAGGTCCCGCCGATGGCCCCCATCTCGTTGGTGTACAGTTCGGCGTCGGTGGCGTCGTCGGCCGCCGCCCACCACTCGGCGACGGCGTCCCAGCCGAGCGCCTCGTCGTCGCGGAAGGCGGACTGCCAGATGGGGTGGTTGTGCATGTCCCACTCGGTCACCTGTCCGTCGAACCGTTCGCCGTGGTTCGCTATCTTCTCCGTGATGGTCTGTCGGACCTCGTCGGCCGGGAGGCCCGAGTCGACGTTCATCCCACCACCGCCGTCGGTGCCGTACTCCTCCCAGAGGAGGTAGTGGCCCCGCGTCGGGACGTCGTGGTCGTCGAGCCAGCCGAGCGTCTCGCGGGTCGCCTCGTTCGAGATGTCCCAGACGCCCTCCCAGGCGGGCCACTTCATCCCGTTCTCGACGACGGCCTTGTTGAACTCCTCCAGGAACACCTCGCGGTACGTCTCGTCGTCCTCGCTGTCGCCGGTGACGCGCGGGACGGCGACCGCACTCCCGAAGTCGAAGGCGTGTTCGGTCATGGCGACGTCGACGTATGCGTGGGGAACCGGCTCGCCATCACTGTCGACGACGGTCACCTCGACGTCCGTCTTCCGGATCTCGTCGATGCGCTCCTCGGCCGCTTCGCGCCACTCGGCGTCCTCCGCGCGTCCCTCGTAGTCGTAGGGCGGAAGCGTCCCGAGCGTGGGGACCGTCTCGGCGTCGCTGTAGTCGATGAGCGCGACGCCAGCGACCTCGACGGTCTGCTCGCAGGAACCGAGCAGGAACTCGAAGACAGGCGTCGCGTCCGAGCCGGGGGCCTCGCCGACCTCTATGGGGAAGAAGTAGCGCATCCACGTGTCGCCCGGTTCGACGAGCGCGGAGCGCTGGACGGCGTTGTCAGGCGACCCGCCGTCGTGGTCCTTCGCCGACCCGCCGTCCTCCTCTTGGGTCGAGGTGTCGTAACCGAACCTCGCCTCTACCTGCGCCTTCCGGCTGTCGCTCCGCAGGTAGGCGACGCCGAGGAGGACGTCCCCGGCGCTGAACGAGTGGTCCTCGACGGGACCCCGGTACGAGACGGCCCCCGGCCTGCCGTGGGCGTCCTCGACCTCGATTCGGGTCGCCGTCGTGATGGGGACCGCGTCGTCCTCGACGGCCGTGGTCGTGGCCGTCGCGTCGCCGACGACGGAGAAGGCGTCCATCGTCGCCGCCTCGGTCTCCCCGTAGACGTACTGCCCCGGCGGGAGCGTCTTGTTCCCGCCGCGGCCGGTCAGGTCGCTCCGGAGCGTCCGGTGGTAGGCGTCGCCGGAGGCGTCGTCGGACGAGGACTGTGCGGTCGCGACGGCCGACGTCCCGGCCGCCCCGACGCCCAGCGCCGCGAGGGTCTGCAGGTAGGTCCGGCGTCTGTACTGTCGACTGGTGGGCTTCTCGGACATAGTGTACCGCTACCGACACCTCGACCGCCCGGTATTTATCGCTTGTGTCGTTCGTTAATTCTGAACGCGCCCGTAGTTCACATTTTAAACTGTCGGGTCGATATCCGTGCGCATCGTTCGCGTCGATACAGCGTGACCGACAGTAGATGGCGGCCGAGCAGGGTCGTCCCGCCACCGCGAAGGGGAACCACCCTCACCGGAGCCCGTACGTTTTTTCCGTCACGACGCGACGCTCGGGACGATGTCGAACCAGGATTCACTCCGCGAGGTAGCCGACGGTCGCGCGTTCGACCTCGGAACGGCCGTCGACGCGGCAGCGCTTCGCGACGACGTGAGCTACCGGGACACCGTACGAACCGAGTTCAACGCGCTCACCCCCGAGAACGCGCTGAAGATGGGGCCGCTCCGACCCTCACTGAACACCTACGACTTCACCGACGCGGACGCTCTCGTGAACTTCGCGCGGGCCAACGACATGACCGTCCGCGGTCACACGCTCGTCTGGCACAACCAGACGCCCGAGTGGTTCCAGCCGTGGGATTACACCGACGACCAGCTCCGACGGTTCCTGCGCGAGCACGTCCAGACGGTCGTCGGCCGGTACCGGCGGAGCGTCGGGACGTGGGACGTCGTCAACGAGGCCGTCGCCGACGACGGGACGATGCGCGAGACGGTCTGGTACGACGCGATGGGCGAACAGTACCTCGACCGGGCGTTCGAGTGGGCGAACGAGGTGAACCCCGACGCCGACCTCTACTACAACGACTACGGCGCGGACGCGGTCAACGAGAAGTCCGACGCCGTCTACGACCTCGTCGAACGACTCCTCGACCGGGGCGTCCCCCTCGACGGCGTGGGGCTCCAGTTGCACGCGCTGGGGGAGTGGCCCGACCCCGACTCCGTCGCCGAGAACGTCCGACGGTTCCAGGCCCTCGGCCTCGACGTGCAGGTGACCGAGATGGACGTCGCCTTCCCCGCCGGCGAGGAACCCGACGACGCCCTCGAACGGCAGGCCGAGTTCTACGGAGACGTCCTCGACGCGTGTCTCGACACGGGCGTCGATACACTCGTGACGTGGGGCGTCGACGACGCGCGCTCGTGGATTCGGAGCTTCAGGGACTTCTCCGAGCGCTACACCGGCGACCCGCTACTGTTCGACGAGCGCAATCGTCCGAAACCCGCCTACCGCGCGGTCAGAGAGGCGCTCTCGACGTAGGCCGGGTGTCGGAAGCCGTCCCATGGCGCACCTCCGCACCGTCGGTCAGTCGTCGGCAGCGCCCGGTCGGTACGTCCGGCTGATGGCTCGCCACCGCCCCGAACGGAAGCGGTGAACGGTGACGAGCGCGGTCGGAAGGCTCTCGCCGAGGAAGGCCAGGTACAGTCCCCACAGCCCGAGCGACGGGACCGTCGCGGCGAGGTACGTGAGCGGGATGGCGAAACCGAACATCCCGACTACTCGCCCGTAGAACGGCCACCGCGTGTCGCCCGTCGAGTCGAGTGCGCCCGCGACGCTCTGGCCGACGCCCTGTGGAACGACGGCGACGCAGGCGGCGTACACCAGTCCGACCGCCACCGGGACCGTCCCGGACGCCGGGTCGTCGACGAACCCGCGGACGATGGGTTCGGCGAACAGTGCCACGACGGCCGCCGCGAGCAGGTAGGTCGCGGTCGTGAAGTACGTTATCTCGCGGCCGTACGTCGCCGCGCCGTCCTCGTGGTCGCCGCCGAGCGCCTGCCCGACGAGGCTACTCGCGGCGAGACCGAACCCCCAGCCGGGCGTGTTCATCAGCCCCCAGATACGTCGGCTGATGACGTACGCGGCGACGACGTTCGGACCGAGCAGTCCGACGAAGGCGAGGATGGGGAACCGGGCGACCGTCCAGACGGAGTTCCGGCCGACGACCGGCAGGCCGATGGAGACGAGGTCGGCGAGCGTTCCCCGGTCGACGTACCGGCTCGCGGGGTCGACGGTCATCGGGAGCGCACCGATTCCGGGGAGTCGCCCGGCGGTGAGCCCGATTGCAAACGCCGCCGTCACGAGGACGCTGGCGACGACGGTCCCGAGCGCTGCGCCGGCGACGCCCATGTCGAACCCGAAGACGAGGACCGCGTTGAGGGCGGCGTTCGTCACGGCACCGCCCGAGCGGACGACCATCGGCGTCCACGCGTCGTCGACGCCGACGAACACCCGACTCCCGATCTGGTTCAGGATAGCAAAGGGGACGCCCAGCGAGAGGATGCGGAGGTAGTCCGCGCCGTACGCGACGGCGGCGGGGTCGTCGCTCAACAGACCAATGAGTTCGACCGGGGCGACCCAGAACAGCGCCGCGACGGGGACGCCGACGACGGTCACGAGCAACGCGCTCGACCGGACGACCTGTCCGAGTCCGTCGTACGCCTCCGCACCGTAGCGCTGGGAGACGAGCGCGATGGTCCCGGCCGCCATCCCGCCGCCGATGGCGAACGTCATCCCCCAGTACGGGCCGGCGAACCCCATCCCGGCGATGGCCGTCGGCCCGACGGCGATACCGACCATCGCGACGTCGACGACGCTCTTCGACATCCGGGCGAGACCGGTGACGATGCGGGGCCACGCGAGGTCCGTCGTCTCGTGCACCCGTTCCGGCGCGACGAGGTGCAGACGCGCGAGGGCCGCGCCGATGCCGAGGAGCAGTAGCCGTATCGGGTTCTTCGCGAGTCCCACTACCTCGGGTCGCGACTCGGACGATAATAAGCGTGCGTTCGGCGGCGACAGTCGCCCCCGACCTACCGACCTACGGAGCTGTCTGCTCCAGCAGCCCTTTCATGTAGCCGATGGCGAACAGCCGTCCCGTGTCGGTGTACCCCGACATCGCGCCCTCGCGGTCCTCGTCGTCGAGCATCCGCGGGACGTGGTCGGGGCGTATCGGCCCGTCGAACCCCACCTCCCGGTACGCCCGCATCGCCGCGAGCATGTCGGTCTGACCCTCCTCGTGCCACGTCTCGACGAACTGCTCGGGCGTCCCCTCGACGTCCCGGAAGTGGACGAAGTGGATGCGGTCGCCGAACCGGCGGATGGTCTCCGGGACGTCGGTACCCATCGCCGAGAAGTTCCCCTGACAGAACGTGAGACCGTGGTTCGGGCTGTCGTGAAGGTCGAGGATGCGCTGGACGTTCTCGACCGAGGTGACGAGCCGGGGCACGCCACGGACGGGCGACACCGGCGGGTCGTCGGGGTGGAGCGCGAGGTCGACCCCCGCCTCCTCCGCGACCGGGACCACCTCGTCGAGGAAGTACTCCAGGTTCTCCCACAGTTCGGCCTCCGTGATGTCCACCGGGTGGTCTGGGGCGCGTTCCGACTGCTCGTGGTCGTAGGCCGTGGTCCGGGACTCCCCACGTAGTGGGACCGCGTCGGATGTCCGGAGGACGCCCACCGGGTTCTCCGTCCACACCCACGAGTAGACGCCGATGCCGACCTCGCCCATGTTCCGGAGGAGGCGTTTGACCGTCGCAATCTCCTCGTCGCGGCCGTCCTCGCCGAGGACGGTCTTCGTCATCGGCGGTCGGTCCTCGACCACGTCGAGCGAGAGGCCGTGGTCGGCGAACCGGTTGGCGGTCCGCAACAGCGAGTCGTACGTCCACCACTCCGTCTTCCCCCAGAATCGAACGACGGCCGTCGAGAGACCGAGTTGCCGGGCGAGCGTCCATCGACGGTCGGGACGCGGCGGGAGCATCCACGTTGGGTCCATACCCTCGGTTCGGAGAACCCCGACAAATAGCTTGTGCGGTGGCGAGCGGACGTGACCGGTCACCGAACACGACTCGCGTGCCCCACTGTCGGCCGGAACTCCCCCTCACTCGTCGCGTGGGACGCGCCCGAGCTCGTCGGGAACCCCCGAGTGGTCGTAGAAGAACGCGGTCAGCGTCTCGGCCCACCGCTCGGCCTGGACGACCTGCTCGTCGAACCGCTCGGCGACGTGGCGGAACCGCCTCTCGTCGACCCGTCCGTCGAGCGAACGCCAGCGCTCCCGCAACGTCTCGGCCAGTTCGACGCCGGCGAAGCAGTTGTCGTACAGCGTCTGGACGACCGTCCGCCCGTCGTCGAGTTCGTGGTCCCAGGGCAGGTGGTGGAAGAACAGCAGCAACTCCTCGGGGCACGTCTCGGGGTCGTCGTACCGGTCGGCGAGTGCGTCGGGGTACTGCTGGGCGAAGCCGTTCGCACGAGCGTTGCGGTCCACACCGATGCCGTCCTCGGACGCGCCGTGGTAGCCCGGCCACTCCTCGGGGTTCGGGTCGTAGTGGTTCTCCAGGCGGGCCTCGCCGTTGTACATCATGTGCATGAGGCCGAGGCCGCCGGTCGTGTAGTCGACGACGGCGGGCCAGCTGTCGTGCATGACGTCGGTGACGGTCTCGACGACCTCCGGGTCGTGGCCGAACGTCTGGCGGACCCACTCGTCGGTGATGGTGGCGGTGTCGAGGTCGGGGTTCCAGGCGAGACGGCCGTAGCCGTAGAGGTTCGCCTGCGCGAGGTAGTGGCCGGTCCAGTTCGGGTCCGCGCCGGGGCCGCCCACGCCCGCCAGTCCCGTTCCGGGGTCCGAGAACAGCTCCTTCACTCGCTTTCCGTGGCCCTCCGGGTCGGTGTCGAACTCCAGCACCTCCTTCCACATCGGGACGTGGTAGCAGGCGTGGACGTGTTGGCCGGTGTACTCGCCGGTTATCTGGAGCTCCAGGCC
Organism: Halomarina salina; assembly: GCF_023074835.1. Classification (NCBI taxonomy): domain Archaea; kingdom Methanobacteriati; phylum Methanobacteriota; class Halobacteria; order Halobacteriales; family Natronomonadaceae; genus Halomarina; species Halomarina salina. The sequence goes on along the minus strand of NZ_JALLGW010000003.1, from coordinate 198,824 downwards.
GAGGTCGGTGTCTGGCATCTGCCCGAACACCGGCGATATCGGCTCGCGGGGCTGGAAGTCGATGGGACCGTTCTTCACCTGAACCGTTACGTTGTCGTGGAACTCGCCGTCGAGCGGTTCGAACGTCTCGTACTGCTGGACCGCCCGGTCGCTGTGCGAGCCGTAGACGAACGCGCGCCACCAGACCCGGCCACCGTGCGGTTCGAGCGCTCGCGCGAGGACGTTCGCCCCGTCCACGTGGTCGGCGTCGTAGTTGTACGGTCCCGGCTGTCCCTCGGAGTCGGCCTTGACGACGAAACCGCCGAAGTCGGGTATCAGGTCGTACACCTCGTCGGCCTTCTCCGCCCACCACCGTTCGACTCGCTCGTCGGTCGGGTCTGACGTCTCGAGGTCGCCCACCTTCTCGGGCGCGCCGAAGTTCACCGAGAGGTAGGTGCGGATGCCGTACCTGCGGAACAGGGCGGCGAGGCCGGTCAGGTCCTCCAGGTACCGCGATTCGAGCAACCGCCACCCCGCCAGTTCGCTCATCGCGGGGTTCGCGCTCTCGCGGTCGGGAATCTCCGTGTTGACGTTGTTGAGGACGACGCCGTTGATTCCGACCGAGGCGAGGAGGCGGGCGTAGTCGACGTACCGGTCGTCGAGGTTCGGCAACGCCTCGAAGTCGAAGAGCGACTGGCCGGCGTACCCTCGCTCCATCGACCGACGGAACGGGTTGTCCCAGTGGTTGACGAGACGCTCGGCGTTCGCTGGCTCCTCGAACAGGTCCAGGTCGTCGACGGAGCGGCCGAGCGAGAGGTGCCGGAGGAGGTGGAACGTCCCGTACACGAGTCCCCGGTCGGTGGGGGCGGTGAGGACGAGGACGTCGCAGCCCTCCCACTCCGTCGTGCGCAGGTGGAACCCGCCGTCGGCGAGCGAGTCGACGGCGTCGACCGCCACCGAGTCGTGGACGACCTCCATCTCGTCGGGCGTCCCGACCGCGAGGAAGCCCTCGGCCGACCGGGGCGGATGTTGCCAGAGGTGGGGTTCTCGCCCGAGCAGGCCGTCGATTCCTCGCCGCAGTTCCTCGCGGACAGCGCCGAGTTCGGGCGCTCCGACGGACGCGTAGACGTTCGCGCAGTAGGTTCGATACGACTCCGGGAGCGACGCCCCGTCGACCTCGCCGTACCGGAGCCAGCAGTCGTCGTACGGTTCGAGTGCCATCTGCCGCGGATTCACCCGCGGCCGTCAAAGCCTTGGCGGTCGGCTGACCGGGCCGACGACGGCCGCTCCCGATGGTCTGGGCGCTCCATGGCGGTACGCACGCCCCCCGGCACTACGCTGGAACTCCCGTTCAGTAGTCCTGAATATCGTATCGGGTTTCGAAACAAATGTTTCAATAGACGGCTCCCTCAAGAGCACGCATGGGGAAGCAGGCGAAACACGCCGTGAAGTCGGTCGAGAACGCCTTCGAGATACTCGACGCACTGAAACAGCTCAACGGAGCAGGCGTCTCTGAGCTCTCGGAACACCTCGGACTGCCGAAGAGCACCATCCACAACTACCTGAGCACGCTGGTCCAGGAGGAGTACGTCGTCAAGGAGGGCTCGACGTACCACATCGGCATCCGGTTCCTCGAGTACGGCGCGTTCGCCCGCATCCAGATGGACATCTACGAGATCGCACGACCGGAGGTCGACGACCTGGCCGAACGCACGGGCGAACTGGCGAACCTCATGGTCGAGCAACACGGCCGCGGGTCGTACCTCCACCGGGCGCGCGGCGAGCGAGCGGTCCAGGTCGAAGCCCACGTCGGCACCCGCGTCTCGCTGCACGGGACGGCCCTCGGCAAGGCGATGCTGGCTCACTTCCCCGACGAACGCGTCGACGAGATCGTCGAGATGCACGGGCTGACGGGGTTCACGCCCACGACCATCACCGACCGGGACGAACTGGAGGCCGAACTGGCGGAGATACGCGAGACCGGCGTCGCGTTCGACGACGAGGAGCGACTGCCCGGACTGCGCTGCGTCGCCGCCCCAATCCTCAGCAACAACGGGCGCGTCCTCGGCGCGATCAGCGTCTCCGGCCCCTCGAACCGCATCCGCGACGACCGCTTCACCGAGGAACTGCCGAATCGGGTTCTCGAAGCGGTCAACGTCATCGAACTGAACGTCACCTACTCGTAGCACCCTCGCTCCCCGAACCCCGTTCCTCTCGTGTCACCCAGAACTCGAACCGGGCCGCTCGATAGTGGAACCACGCCCCCCCGAAAGGTGAAATGCTATTCCGCATACCACCCAATCTGTTCATCAATTATGAAAGCCCGAACGACCGCGCAGAGGCCCCAACATCAGCAGGTAATTCTCGTGTTTAGGTTAACAACGACGATATTACGTTCCGCTTCTGTCGCTTTTTGGAATATCGTGCTGGAGAGACGCCCCCGTGTGAGGAGTTAGCATTCAAGATTCCGGAACTCTCCGAACCGTTCCGACTGGGCGAGTTCTGCGTCTAGTATAACAGAGCTATGTTCGTTACGTTGCGTAGCTCAGCGACTACGTACCCTGCTTCGACTCACCTCAACCCGAGCGTGTCGGCAGGTCGACCCGCAGTTATTTGCGAGACGGGCGTGGACTGCCTCGCATGCGAGTACAGATCACCGGTGTTCTCGTCGTCTCCGTCCTGCTCGTGCTCGCCGGCTGTGGCGACGTCGTACCGCGGGAGTCCGCGTCGTCTGTCTCGCCGACCCCAGCCCCCGTCCCTACCGACGACCCACTGGCGACCCTCCCTCCGGGTCTCGCGGAGGACGGAATCGCCGACCCTATCGCCCTGGCGGCAGCTCACGACGCGGCGCTGTCCGAGTCCGCGTTCACCGAAGTCGCGACCCTGTCGGTGCAGTTCGCGAACGGGACCGTACTGGTCGACCGGACGCGCGTCCGACGAGTCGGCGAGGCCCGCGACCGATGGCTCGTGACCAGAACGTACGACTCCGTCCACCGGAGCTTCGACATCGCTCCGGGGACACGGGTCGACGGCTGGTACAACAGGACACACAGTTTCCAGCGCGTCCGTGGACCGAACCGGACCACGTACTCGGGGCCCGTCCCCCGCGTCCCGACCGATTCGCTCACGGGCGCTCACCGGCTGTCCGGCGTGTACATGGCAGCGACGGCCCCGACCGTCGATACCGAGGACGGCACGGTCACGCTCCGGACGACGACGGCACCCCCCTCGGACGACCTGACCGAGATGCGCCTCAGCGACCTCTCGGACTGGACGTTCACCGCCTCGCTGACGACCGACGGGCGCGTCCGGCAGTACCGGGTCGCCTTCGTCGGAGTTCTCGCCGACACCGACGTCACGGTGACTGGCGTTGCGACCGTCCGGTTCGGCGGGCTCGGTGAGACGACCGTCGCCCGTCCGGCATGGGTCGACGACGCCCGCGAGACGTGAGAGGACGAGCAGCCCCGCGTCTCGACGCTACGAGTAACAGGGATAGGACAGTGATGACCCTGGGTCGACGCCCGCGACGACGGCCGGGGCAATAGGTGGAAACCCGACGTTGAGAACACAAACGTCGTAAAGTAAAATGCTTTCAGATATCGCCATACAGTCAGTAGTTGCACATACATATTCCGTAAATGAGTCTTCTCAGACTACTCTATCATATTTGGTCAACAGTTTAGCTTTAACCTCGTGTTTTTATATATGAATAGAATAGAAATGTTCGTCACTTTCGGCGCTATTTTGGCACGATTGTGTTCCAACCGTCCAGTTGTGGAGAGAGGCGAACCGCTCGTTCCGCGACTCTCACGACGCGCGCATTCTCGGGGATGTCTCCTGAAGACGCCACCGACGCTCCGAGAACGATGCCTCTCGTACCCGCCACTCCAGAGGTCACGGAAGGCGCCATCGAGAGCCGGCCGGTGTTCCACGATACTGAATCGATGCAGATTGGGTATCCTACTCGTTGCACCGCTCGAAGCGGTGCTGTCAGCCCTTACCAGGCGTGGTGGACGTCGTCGTAGACGTACTCCTCGTAGACGTCCCGGACTGCGCCGTGGGTCTGGTTCGAGAGCGGAGGGACGTCGGCGACGGCGACGTTGTCGCGAATGTGCTCGGGCGACGTCGACCCGGGGATGACGGTCGTGACCGCTTCGTGGTCGAGTATCCAGCGCAGCGCGAACTGTGCCAGCGTGACGTCGTCGGGGACGTGCGGTCGAAGCGCCTCGACGGCGTCCAGCCCTCGGTCGAACGGGAGTCCGGCGAACGTCTCGCCGCGGTCGAACGCCTCGCCCTCCCGGTTGAAGTTGCGGTGGTCGTCCTCGGCGAACTCGCTGTCAGCGTCTAGCTGGCCGGTCAGCAGCCCGGAGGCGAGGGGGACGCGAACGATGACGCCGACGTCGCGACGCTTCGCCTCCCGGAAGAGCAGGTCGGCCGGACGCTGCCGGAACGGGTTGAAGATGATCTGGACCGTCTCGACGCCGGGGTACTCGATGGCCTTCAGCGCCTCCTCGACCTTCTCGACGCTGACTCCGTAGCTGGCTATCTTCCCGGACGACGCCAGCGATTCGAGCGCTTCGAACGTCGACGGCTGGTAGTACGCCTCGGTCGGCGGGCAGTGGAGCTGTAGCAGGTCGAGCGTGTCGGTCCCCAGGTTCTCCAGACTCCGGTCGACGAACCGTTCGAGGTGGTCGTGGTCGTAGTCCTCGGCCGTGTGGGGGTCGAGTCGTCGACCGGCCTTCGTCGCCACGGTGACGTCGGAGCGGTCGTAGTCGTCCTCGTCCAGGACCGTGCCGATGTGGCGCTCGCTACGTCCGTCGCCGTAGACGTCCGCCGTGTCGAGGAAGTCGATACCGGCGTCGAGCGCGGTTCGGACCGCCTCACGCCCCGCTTCGTCCGACACGTCCCCCCAGTCTCCGCCGATGTTCCACGTCCCGAGACCGACCTCAGTGACGTCGTAGCCCGTCGTACCGAGTTCGCGTCGTTCCATGGCCGACGTTCTCGCTCCCGTCAGTAAACCGTTCTCCCCCCGGCATCCGCGTCTGGTAGTTCGAATCCGATGGACGACATCGGGAGTGACGACCGAGGATGCAGAGGAGTGGTCGGGGCGCCCACTCGCCGACCGAGTCGTCCCGCGACGCGTTCACTACTACCGAACGGGGTCGTCATCGAACATTGATAGGTTCGACCACCGGTCGCTCTCGTACGGCCGCGTGACGATTCTCGGCGTTCAGACCAGATGAACGGTTCGTTCCGAGCCGTCACCGAGTGCACCGATGGTGTACGCTGCTTTCAGCCCGACGCGTTCGGTCGGGAGTTCGTGCCGGATAGCCAGGCGACGTGAGACCCGAGTGCGCTCTACCAGTAGGACGCGACGATATCGTCCGCGTAGTCGAGCGCGTCGTAGGTGTCGGGTCGCTGTTCGACCTCGTAGACCAGCCAGTCGACGTCGTGAGACCGGACCGCGTCGACGACCGCTTCGACGTCCAGGTCCCCTCGGCCGACCTCGGCGGGTTCGCCGGTCTCCGCGTCGTAGTCCTTCAGGTGCGCGATGTCGATACGTTCGGCGTGGCGGTCGAGGACCGTCAGCGGGTCGTACCCCGCTGCACCCGCCCAGCCGAGGTCGAGTTCGAACCCGACGCCATCGGTCAGTTCGAGGAGCGTGTCGATGGCCGGGCGGCCGTCGAGGTCGGTGAACTCCTGGGAGTGGTTGTGGTAGTGGAGGGAGAGTCCGTGGTCCGCGAGGGTGGCCGACGCATCGTTCAACCGCGTGGCGACCGCCCCCACCGAGTCGCGGTCCTCGAACTCCTCCGGGTCGAGCCAGGGGACGACGACGTCCGAACAGTCGAGCGACCCACAGACCTCCGCGAGTGCCGCGTGGTCGCCTTCGACCTCTTCGAGGCCGACGTGCGCTCCAGCGACGTCCAGACCGGTCTCGTCGAGCGTCGACTCGACGGCGTCGCGTTCCGTCGCCTCGGGGATACCCGCGAACTCGACGCCGTCGAACCGCGTCTCACCGACCCGTTCGAGGACGGTCGGAAGCGGGTCGTCGACGTCGTGGAGACTGTACAGCTGGAACCCAATCTGCGTCATACCGCGACGGACGAGGGTCGGGTCGATAAGTCCCGGTGGTCCGTATCCGCGAGTCGGAGCCGGCCGGTCGGCCCATCCCTCGCTCGCCGCCGTCCGACCGTTTATACACTCTGGGCGAGGCGTGTCGAACGTGATGGACTACGTTCGACTCGGCTCGACGGGACTGCAGGTGTCGCCCCTCTGCCTCGGCACGTGGCGCTTCGGGAAAGCACACGACGGCGTCGTGGAGACCGACCGCGAGGAGGCCCACACCCTCCTCGACGCGTTCGACGAGCGCGGCGGGAACTTCATCGACACCGCGAACGGCTACGGCGAGGGCGACTCCGAGCGCTGGATCGGCGAGTGGCTCGACGACCGCGACCGCGAGGACTACGTCGTCGCCTCGAAACTGTACTGGTCACAGGAGTCGCGCTTCCAGGAGAACCTCTCGCGGAAGAACGTCCGCGCGGAGATCGAGGGGACGCTCGACCGCCTCGACACCGACTACATCGACGTCTACTACATCCACCGCTGGGACGAGGGAACGCCCATCGAGACGACCTTGCGGGCGCTCAACGACCTCGTCGCGGAGGGGAAGGTCCACTACCTCGGCGCGTCGACGATGGCGGCGTGGCAACTGACGAAGGCGCTGTGGACGGCCGACGTCGACGGCCTCGACCGGTTCGAGGTGACCCAGCCGCTGTTCCACGCGGCGTACCGCGACGACGTGGCGGACTACCTCGACGTCTGTGCCGACCAGGACCTCGCGGTCTGCCCGTACTCCCCGCTCGCTGGTGGGTTCCTGACCGGGAAGTACGAACGCGCGGGCGACGGCAGCCGCGACGTCGTCTCCCCCGAGGGGTCGCGAGGCGACCTGGACGAACTGTTCACGGACTACTACGTCTCGGACCGCGGCTGGGAGGTCCTCAACGCGCTCCGCGAGGTGGCCGACGAGACGGGCTCGACTCCGGCACAGGTCGCCCTGCGCTGGCTCGTCGACCAGCCGGAGTTCTCCTGTGTCCCCATCGTCGGTGCGCGGACCGTCGACCAGCTAGACGAGAACCTCGGTGCGCTCGACGTTGACCTGAGCGGGGGGCAGTTCGACCGCATCGAGGAGGCGCGCTACGACGAGGGCGGCGACCGGTACTGAAGCCTCTCCAGAATCATCTCGGGGACGGGGGACCCGTGCGGCTGACTCGTGCAGATTACCTGCGTCGTCGTTCGACGGCAGCCTGGAACTCGTCGGTCGTCTCGCGCCACGCGTCGACGATGGCGTCGTCGTCTTCGCTGTCCCACGGGTCGACGGCGTCGTGGTCGTCCAGCCACGCGACGGTCCGGCGGACGCCCTCTTCGAGCGGAATCGAGTAGGTGAACCCGAGGTCGCGTCGCGCCTTCGCGTTGTCGAACATGGCCGAGTACTGGAAGTGTTTGTCCAGCATCTCCGTCCGGTCGGGCACCGCCGCGAACAGATGCTCGGTCGGGATGTGGACGAGGTCCGGGTCCGGTGCGTCGAGCGCCCGAGCGACACGGTGGTGGTACTGGTTCCACGTGATGGCCTCCTCCCCGGTGACGTGGTAGGCCTCGCCGTAGGCGTCGCGGTTGCCGACCGCGCCGACGAACGCGCGGGCCACGTCGTCGCGGTGACACGAGGCCCACAGCGACGTGCCGTCGCCGTGGACGACGATGGGTTTCCCCTTCCGGATCCGGTCGACGTAGTAAGACCCGGTGCCGAGCGTGTGGCGCATCGTCTCGCCGTCGCCGTAGGTGTCCCACGGTCTGAGGACGGTCGTCGCGAACGCGTCGCCGTGGGCGTCGAAGAACTCGTCCTCGGCGGCGGCCTTGTCCCGTCCGTACTCGCTGACCGGCGGCGAACGGGCGGCCGACTCGGTGACGGGGTTGCGCTCGGGGGGCCGGTGGTAGACGTCGATGGTGGAACAGAAGACGTACTGCTCGACGTCGCCCGCGAACGTCTCGACCGCGTGGCGGGCCTGCTCGGGGGTGAAACAGACCATGTCGACGACGCAGTCGACGTCGAGACTCCCGACCTGGTCGGCGAACTGGTCGTGGTCGTTGCGGTCGGCGTGGACGAACTCGACGGAACTCGGGACAGCGGCGTCCGTCTCGCCCCGGGTGAGACAGGTGACGTCGTGACCCGCAGCGACGAGCGAGCGCGTGATGCCGGTGCTGATGAGGCCGGTGCCGCCGACCACGAGGACGTGCATTGCTCGACGTTCGGCACGCGTGACCGTAAAGGTGGACACGGCGACGGGAGGTGGACACGGCAACGGGAGGTGAACACGGCGAAGGGAGGAATACGGCCAAGGGAGGATACGGTACCGGCGCCGGGACGTCTGCAGCTCCGACCGCCGACCAGTCAGTCGTCGGCTGGTTCCGGCGTGAGGTCGCCGTCTGCGACCATCGCCTCGAACGGGTTGTCGTCGACGTCCAGCGGGAGGTCGACGCGCGCGCGTCGGCGCACCGACTCGTAGCCGCCGAACAGTATCTCGGCGGTGTTGAGTCCGATTCGGCCCGAAAGTGGCGATTCCTCGCCTGTGTCGAGGGCGTGGACGACGCTCCCGACGGAGCGGTCCTGTAGCTGCGACCCGAACCGGCCCTCGTCGGCCGGCGTCCCGTGCATCGTCTCGCCGTCGACGTCGACGGTCTCGCGGGTGCCGTCCCGCCGCACGTCGAGCATCGGGCCGTCCCGAACGTCGATACGGATGGTCCCGTCGGCACCGTGGAGGGCGAGTGCGGCGTCGACGAGCGACGACCCCTCGCCGGTCGAGAGGACGCCGTGGACGCCGTTCTCGTAGCGCCACTGCGCCCACATCTGGTTTTCCTGATGCGCACCGAACCGCAGGTCCTCCTCGCGGTAGTCGAGTTGCGCGATGACCCACTCGGCGGGGTGTTCATCGTTGAACATCCCCGCGAGGTCGACCGTGTGTGCGCCGGTGTCGTAGAAGTCGCCCCAGCCGACCTCGACGCGCCGGAGCGGGCCGACCGCCCCCTCGTCGAGGAGCCGTTTCGCCTCGGTGAACGGCTTGCCGAACCGGCGCTGTCGGTTGAACGTCAGCTGTACGCCCCGCCGCCAGCACGTCTGGACCATCCGCTGGGCGCTCGCCCAGGTGTGGGCCATCGGCTTCTCGCAGTGAATCGCACCGACCGCACCGCTGGTCGCACAGCCGACCACGATGTCCTCGTGAATGGCGGGTGGCACGCACACCGAGACGATGTCGGGCGACACCTCGGCGACCAGCCGCTGGTAGTCCTCGTAGACGTGGTCGGCGGCGACGTCGAACTCCTCTGCGAACGCCCGGCCGTTCTCCGGGACGACGTCCGCGCAGGCGACCAGCCGACAGCGGTCGTCGTTCCGGTACGCCTCGGCGTGTCGGTACCCCATCGCGAACCCCTGGACGGTGGGGTTCGCCGGGTCGGGACCAGTTCCGATGACTGCGACGGTGTACTCACTCATCTGCTGTCGAGACACTGCGACGAGCAGTAGCAAATCGGTTTCGGCGTCGAACGTGGCTCGGTCCTCCGACGGCCGCTCGCTGCGTCTCGGAAAATGGCCCTCGTGGCGACCACCCCAACCGGGACCTATTCGGCGTGCAGTTCGTGTCAACATTTATCACCCCCCTCGCCTAACGACGACCCGGCGTGCGGGAGACAGCCTAGGCTACCTAGTCTGATCCCATTCCACGACGCCGACTAGTGACCGGTGTAGCGTTGTCCATAGAGACCCCGCACGCCACGTTCTCACGAGGAGCGGTGACGTCTCGGGAGGAACAGTGATTCACGAGCGACCGGTCAGGCGAGGTCCTTCAGCCGGTTGTCTCGCAGGACGGATTTGAGGACGATGCCGGTGTCCTGCACGAGTCGGTGTTCGAGGTAACTCCCCTGGCCCCGACCACCGCCGGTCCGCGTCGACTCGACGACGCCGAGAAACGCCTGTTCCTTGAGCAGTTCGTACACCCGGTGCTCGCTGAGGGCAGTCGCGTTCGTCTCGTTCGTGGTCGCCTGGTACCGTTCGTAGATGCGGCTGGTCGAGAACCCGTCCATATCGGGGTTCTCCTCGGTCAGCACCGCCAGCGAGTACAGTATGAACTTCACCTGCGTCGTCGACCCGCGAAGGAGCTCCTCGAACCGGTCGACCTCCGCCCACTCCTGGGCGTCGCGGACGTGGTCCTCCGTCACCGTGGAGACGTTCGCCCGTTCGGCGAGTTCGCCCGCGTGACGCAGTATCTCGATGGCTTTGCGGGCGTCGCCGTGTTCCTGTGCGGCGACGGCCGCGGTGAGCGGGATGACGTCGCTGGAGAGAACGTCGTCGTGGAACGCGTCGCGCCGGTGTTCCATTATCTCGCGGAGCTGATTCGCGTCGTAGGGCTGGAAGACGAACTCCTCCTCCCTGAGGCTCGACTTGACGCGTTCGTTCAGCTGGTTGCGGTACTCGATCTTGTTGCTCACGGCGACGACGCCGAGGTGACAGTCGGCCTTCCCCGACTCGCGGGCGCGCGTGAGCTGCATCAGGATGTCGTCGTCGTCCAACCGGTCGACCTCGTCGAGGATGATGATCGCCGCGTCGAACGCCGCGTTGAGTATCTCCCAGAGGTAGTCGTAGTACTCGCCGCTCCCGATACCGGTCCGCGGGATGTTGAAGTCGGTGACGTCCGTCTCGTTGAGCGTCCGCGTGACCGTCCGCGCGACGCGCGTCTGCGTGTTGTGCTGTGCGCAGTCGACGTAGACGGTTCCGACCGAGACCCCGTTGTTCTCCGCCGCGGCGCGCGCGCGCTCGGTGACGTGCCGTGCGACGAGGGACTTCCCGGTCCCCGTCTTCCCGTAGATCATGACGTTGTTCGGCGGGTCGGCGTGGACGATCGGCCGCAGTTCGGCCGCGACGGCCTCTATCTCGTCGTCTCGACCGACGATACGCGTGCTCTCGGGGACGTGTCCGACCTTCAGGAGTTCCTTCCGCGAGAAGATGTCGACCCGGCCCGTGTTCTCGTCGAGGCTGAACAGGGGGTCTTCCGCGGGGTCCTCGAACCGGTCGTCGAAGTCCGAGAGCGTTGAGGGGTCGTCGGCCATGTCTGCTTCGTACAGAGGAGGCCCAGTACTTAACTGTTCGGACCCGACCAAGAGTGTAAATCAGTCGGTGACACCCGAGCAGACGACTGACTCACCGACGGGTGTAGGGCTGACGAGGGGTCAGTCCAGAGTGATAGCGAGCCGTGAGGCAGGAGGTCGGCACGATGGGAGAGGGAAAGGACGCCGGCGCGCCGACTCGTCCGGTATCGATTTCGAGCGTGGGCCGGAGGGGACTACGACGCGCCGGGTCCAAACCGCACTCCCACGGCGGGGTAGGGTGGAGGGCACACCCCTGGTCAAGAGTGTAACGTGAGAGTCGGGTGAGGGACTCTTCGAAGGTCCGGTTCACTGATCGAGGATTTGGAATCTCGTCACGGGTCGCTCTGGAACGCTCGAACTCCCCACGGAGTCGTACTGACCAATCAGCGTGCAGGGTTCGTTCGGTAACCGGCGTATTGCGGCCCGTAGACCCCACTCTCTCCCGGTCCTGTGCACTCGCCGAGACCCTCTCCGGCTGGTTCGTGGTCCGATTCCACTCGTTTCGAAGTGCGGCTCTCTCGACCGGGGCCCCTCACCAAGAGTGTAACAGTGGAACGACCGCTACTGCCGTCCGCCCGGTAGCACACCCCTCGTCCAAAGTGTAACGACCGACCGCCACGACTCCAGTGACTCGTGGGTGATCGTAGTGAGGCGGTAACGTCTGACGTGCGTCGTACACCCCTCGTCAAGAGTGTATCTGAGCCACCGTTCGGTCGAGTGGTGGTCGGTTCAGCGCCGTGGGAATGGGACGTTCGGCGCTCTTCCTGTCGAAGCCTCCGACCACCCACACCCCTCGTCAAGAGTGTAAACGTGTGGAGGTGGGTGCCTGGGACGGTGCGATAGCGTTCCTCGACGTAGCATCGTCAGCGGTAGAACGAAGGAGAGCGACCAGCAGCCAGCGGTTACCGACGAATCTCGGTTGGACGATGGACGAATCACCCCTCGATCTCGTTACGGTTGTTACCTAGTACAACCGATGAGAATGTGTTGACGAGAGACTTGTCTAGAGATAGATTTGTATCTAGTGGGTTTATACTATAGCGGTGTTAACATCTCGACAAGTGCATTCGTAGCTAACGAAGAACGAAGGCGGCATTCGTTCGGCTTCACACGATCCGGAGTCTCTGGTCAAGCTCATCCTGCTGACGCTCCGCCGCGATATATCTCCAGAATTCGGCCTGTATAACCGTCGTACCGAGTATCTCGCGCTTCCCCTTCTCGTCGCCGACCTTCGTTTCCAGTCCACCCCTCCCCCCACACTCCCTCCCGTTACACTCTTGACGAGGGGTGTGCCTGCCCCGTTCGAATCGCTACTCCCGACTGCCACACTCCGACCGGCCACGACCACCGAGGAGGGCGTATTTCGTTCACCGAGGATTCACGGCGCGGAGAGCTGGTCCGCTCCCGTCCGCCGTTCGAGGGCGTCGGCGTCCCGCTGGAGCGAGGCCGTCACGGACAACACGGGGTACGTCCACCCGCCCGACTCACCGTAGAGGTAGGTACAGAGGTCGGTGCCGGTCGCGGAGAACGTCGACCGCCGGCCGTGGATGAGCGCCTGCCGTTCGAGAAGGACCGACCGAATCCGGTCTTCGACGTCCCGCAACCGACCGTCGACGTCACCGTCCGCCGCCATCAGTTCGTCCATCGTCTCCGTGACGGCCAGTAACTCCGACAGCGCGTCAGCCAGCGAGTCGATCTCGTCGTCCAGATGCTCGAGCACGGTACTCCGGCGTTCGACGGCCTGTGCGACACCGCTCCCGATCGCCCGTTTGAGCGGTTCCGAGAACGTCCCGCCGTTCTGGAAACTCGCCGCGACGTCGCTACCGAGTTCGCCGTCCACGTGGACGAGCAGCGGTTCGTCGTACACCTCCTCGAAGTGTGGGACCGCCATCACCGTCTCCCGGAACGCCGACCGAAGGCGCTGGAGCGGCGTCCGCTGCTGGTTCGTCACGACGGTCCGCTGGACCGACCGTGATGGTCCACCCTGGGGCTGCTGGACGTCGATGTCGGCGACTCTCTCCGCGAACGACTCGAACGCCTCCAGTTCGTCCCGGATCTGGTCTCGCTCGGTGGCGACTCGCTGTTGCGCCGCAGAGAGCGGCGCGAGTGTGTGGCGATGCATAGTTGGCTCCTCGAACGGCCATCGCCCGGGCCCGAGGACACGACCCAGCGACTGTGGCTGTACACTGTGTGCTAACACGTGACTAAAATTTGTATTTTACCCTTGCAGTGGTCCGTGTTCCTTCCCGCTTGTGATAAAGTTGGTATAACAGACACGTCTCACAATCACGAGCACTGTGTCGCCTCTACCGGACTCGTTCCACACCGGGTGTCCGTTCACCCAGACGCGCGTCACTCGGTGATATCGTTTCTGGCCGTCCCAGCAGGTCGACAGTTCCCCGGTGACTCCACACTCTCGTCTCGAGTCCGTCCACGGATGAACCCCTCCACTGACGTCGTCTCCTCCTGGAGAGAAGACACTAACAAACATTCATCGCTTGGGTTCATCTGTTGTGTTCACTGTATTCATTCATTGCTGTACTTCCTCCCGACGCGTGTTCCGTCCGCTCGTTCCCGCTCGGAGGAGGGGACTCCGAGAGTGAGTCGGCTCTCAGAGGGAGACCTCGTCGAGAAGCTAGCAGGATGAGCGCGACACCGACTGCTCGTGGCTGGTCAGGGCCGACCCGGCGGACGACGGCGCGATTCGTCGGCGGCACCGGACTCTGCCGAGCAGTGCGGACGCCTCAGCACGTCGCCGCTGTCGTCGCGAGCACGGACCGAAACGGCTCGGGAGTGCGGACCGCCAGGCCGCGACGACCGGCCTTAACTCCCTGCGCGTCCCGACTGTCGATATGGACCCGGAGGAGAACCATCGTGGGTGGGCCGAACGTTCGGGAGAGTTCTCTCCCGCGTACTACGCCCACATCGGGCCGAACGAGGTGAGCGAGACGCTGTCGAACGTGTTCGACTACTACGTCGACGAAAACGCGGCGGTCCTCGAAGTGGGCTGTAGTTCCGGGCGGCACCTCGCGCACCTCCTGGACGAGGGGTTCGAGAACCTCACCGGCATCGACCTCAACGACGAGTCGTTCGACGTGATGGCCGACCACTACCCCCGACTGGCCGAGACCGGGACGTTCCACACCGGGGCCATCGAGAGTCTCGTACCTGAGTTCCCCGACGACACGTTCGACGTCGTCTACTCCGTCGAGACGCTCCAGCACGTCCACCCGGACGACGACTGGGTGTTCGAGGAGCTGCTTCGGGTCACCGGCGACCTGCTGATAACGGCCGAGAACGAAGGGAACAGCCCACAGCGCGGCCGCGACGGACGAGAGGTCAGTTGCGTCAACGACGAGTTCCCGCTGTACCACCGCGACTGGAAGCACGTCTTCACCGAACGCGGGGCCGCGCAACTCCTCTGTGAGCCGACCAACCGCGACACCATCCGCGTGTTCCGCGTCCCCTGACCGATTCCCCCATTCACCGACCGAGAACGGGGGTCGTCGGCAGACGGTGGACGAGTCTGAACTCACTCAGCGTCGAGCAGCGAGCGTGCCCGCTGGACGTAGCTGTTTGCGCCCCAGCTACGCGACTCGCTGACGTCGTCGAGGAGTGCACGCGCGTCGTCGGGTTCGAGTCGGCCCGCACGCACGAACACCGAGAGGAGCGTCGGCGTCGTGACGAGGCGAGTGTCGGCCAGCGACGCGTGCACGAGACCGAGGCGGTTGAACTCGTCACAGAGGAAGAGGTCGGCTTGGGTCTCGTTCGCGAGCGTCACCGCCGCGTTCTCGCCGTCGTCGAGCGGGAAGTCGGCGTCCAGTTCGACCGACTGGACGGTCATCTCCCCGACACGGTCGAGAACGGCCTGCGCCGCCCGTCCGTGCCGGTCGTCGTACGACCCCATCTCGTCGAGTTCGTCGACCACCTCGTCGGGCGCGCGGACGTCGTACGCGTCGAGACAGAGCGCCAGCGGGTCGGCTTCCACGGCTTCACTGTCACCAACTGCGACGACCCCGAGGCTGACGAGTGCCAACGTGTCCGCGACCAGCACCGCCATTCAGAGTTCCGCGAGGTCGTCGACGTACCCCTCGTCGAGCTGCTGTTTCAGTACGCGGACGTTCGCGGCCTCCTCCGCCCCGACGAGCGCCTTCAGCTGCTCATAGCTGATCTCGTCGTCGTAGTACGCGCCCGCTATCTCCTGGACGAGAGCGTCGTCGTGGGCCGCCTCCTGCAGGTACTCGCGAAGCGCGGTCACGAGGACGTCGGTTCGGTCCTCGCCGAGTACGGTCGCCAGCGCGTCCGTCCGGTCGATGAGTCGATGGGGCGCACGGAACTGGACGCGCTTCTTCTCCGAACTCATGTGTGTACGTTGTGAGCCAGCGTACTTGGCTCTTGTCGTGTGTACGTTGTGAGCCAGGTCGATTCGCGTACCGTCGACCTCGGTACTCTCGTCTCCAGGCGGCACTCCGTTCGACGACGACTCCACGCGAGTCGCTTGCCAGACCTCCAGGAGTGACCGTGTGGTCACGAGTCCAACTCGGGTCGGGATGTCGCGACCAAGTTCGGCTTCGCGGGGTCGACCTCGACCCGTTCGAGGGTCACGGGCAGCGGGTGGAATCGGCGTTCGAGGTAGTCGACGATGGCTCTCGTGTCTCGCCCGGCGGGTTCTGCGTGTCCAGCGCCAGCAGGTCGAGCAGGACGGCTAGGGGTGTCTCGGAGTCGTTCGAGACGTACTGGACTGGGAGTTCGGTCATCGGGGTTCGGCCATGGAATCGAGGTCAGTCGGTGTCGGTCGGGCCCGCGGGGTCGGTCGCGGTCGGACTACTCGCCTCGCGGTCGGGGTGGGTCTCGCGCATCCAGAGGAGCGTGACCGCTCCCGAGAGGAACATCGCCGCGGCGACGACGTAGAAGGCGGCAGCCGTCGACAGCAGGTCGGCGGTCACGCCGATGAGGACTGCACCGAACCCGTAGCCGGCGTCGCGCCACATCCGGTACACGCCGAGACCCGTCGCCCGCCACGACGGGTGGGCAGCGTCGCCGACGACCGTGATGAGGTTCGGGTAGAGGAGCGCCATCCCGACGCCGGTCACGGCCGCCGCGCCGGTCCAGAGCCAGTAGCCGTCGACGACGGCCGTGAGCAAGACGCCCGCACCGGCGACGAACATCCCGGCGACCACCGGCGGGCGACGCCCGATTCGGTCGGCGAGCCGACCCGTGTACAGCTGGAGGAGGCCCCAGACGCCGCCGTAGACGCCGACGACCACGCCGACCTGCGCGACGGAGAGCCCGGCCGTCGTCAGGTACAGCGGGTACGCTATCCAGACGAGCGCGTCGACGAACTTCTCGACGCTCCCCGCCTGCGACGCCGCGAGCAGCGTCCTGTCCCCGTAGGTCGCCCGCTTCAGGACCTCGCGGAACGGCAGATCGGCGTCCTCGTCAGTCGTCTCCTCGTCGGCTTCCGCTCGCGCGTACGGGAGCGTCTCGTCGACGAACAGGACCGCGACGAGGAGGCCGAGCAGGACGACCCCAGCCAGGAAGTAGAACGGTTCGGGGCGCAAACCGTAGCGGGCCGCGATGACGCCGGTGACCCACGACCCGACGGCGACGCCGCCGTAGCCGAACGCTTCGTCCAGACCGACGGCGAAGCCGCGGGCGTCGCTCCCCGCGAGGTCGATCTTCGCGTTCACGCTCATGCTCCAGGCGAGCCCCTGGTTGACGCCCAGGAGGACGTTCCCGACGGTGACCCACCACCAGTTCGGCGCGAGGACGAGGATGACCGGAATCGGGAGGGCGACGACCCAGCCGGCCACGAGTACCGGTTTCCGGCCGTAGGACTCGGACCACTTCCCACCGTAGAGGTTGAGCAGGGCCTTCACGAACCCGAAGCTCATCACGAACGCCCCGACGACGAACACGGACTCGACGCCGAGCACGTCTCGACCGAGGACGGGCACGACGTTCCGTTCCGCTCCGATGGTGAGTCCGACCGCGAAGACCGTCAGCAACTGGAGCGAGAACTGCGTCCAGTTGCGCCTGATTCCCTGTGCGTACGACATTGGAAGGGACAGAGAGGGCCTTCAGTTCGCGGCGCAGTTGTTCGGGCCGAGTTCGAGCGACTCGACGTCGCTCCCGGGTTGCTCCTTGCCCCAGTTGATCTGCTTGATCTCGTTGTAGTTCGCCGGTTCGTCGGCGAGGCTCTCGACGATGGTCTCGACGAACGCCTCCTCGTCGCCATCTTCGACGTAGCTCAGCAGTTCGTTGGTGGACTCGGCCAGCAGGTCGCCGAGGTCGGTCGCGAGCGGTCGCACCTCCTCGTCGCTGAAGTGGCCGGGGAGGACGACCGTGTCGTCGGAGCGGTCGGTGAGGTCGTCGAGGCTGTCGAACAGGCGGTCGGACGCCTCGCGAATCGCGTCCTCGCCGCCGTCCTCCAGGTCGGGGCGGCCGACGCTCCGGAGGAACAGCGTGTCACCCGAGAGCAGGGCGTCGCCGTACTCGAAGGAGACGCTGCCGGGGGTGTGGCCGGGCGTGTGGCTGACGTCGAGTTCGCGGTTCCCGACCGGAATCGTGTCGCCGTCCGCTAGCTCGGTCGTCCCGCCGAGGTCGCCGGTGTCCTCGCCGTGGAGGTAGTAGGGGACGTCGAGTTCCCCGGCGAGGCGTCGTGCACCCGAGACGTGGTCCGCGTGCGCGTGGGTGTCCGCGACGCCGACGATCTCCAGGTCGCGCTCGTCGACGGCGTTCAGGTACCGGTCTACGTACTGTGAGGGGTCGACGACCACGGCCTCACCGTCGTCGTGGACGAGGTACGAGACGCACCCGGTCCCGGGACGGACGACCTGCACGACGCCGTCGACGGCGGCGGGTTCGTACTCGCGGTGGACCCGTCCCCAGGCGTTCATCCCGTCGGGGATGGACTTCGCGTCGAAGCCCTCGTCGCGGAGGAACTCGGCGGCACGGGCGGAGGTGATGCCGCCAACACAGACCACGGCGATCTCCTCGTCCTCGGGGAGGTCCTCGAGGTGTGCCTCCAGTCCGGAGAAGTCGTGGTCGAGCAGTTCGTCGTAGATCGGGAGGTTCCTGCTCTCGGGGATCGGCCACTCCTCGTAGTCGTCCTCGTTGCGCACGTCGAGGACGAACAGGTCCTCGCTGTCCTCGTCGGCGATACGGCGCGCGACCTCGGATGCTTCGATGTCTGTATTGTGCATTACACGCAATAGTAGCTGCCGGACGGGGATAAATGCGTTGATGAGACGGTCGACAACTCAGCGTGCGGTCGGCGGTATCGGTGCTCGTCGACGTCCGATTCAGCTCTCGGCAGGAGCGGGCGAGTGGAGGTCCTCGCCGTACTTCTCCTCGAACTCGCCGATGAGCTGTCCCATCTTCGCGTACCAGTCGTTGAGCGTCCGCTGCATCTCGCGGGCGACCTCGTCGGCGTCACGCAGCCGGTAGACGTGGTAGTAGCCGCCGTGGTCGTAGTTCACCTGCTCTTTCTGGATGAAGCCAGCTTGGAGGAGCCGCTGGATACCACGGTAGGCAGTCGACCGCTCTCGGTCGACCCGTTCGGCGATCTCGTCGACGGTGAGCGGCTCCCGTCGCTCGCTGAGCAGCTGGAAAATCTCCCTGTCGAGGGCCTTGAGGTCGTGGAAACACTCCAGCAGGCCCTCACACGCCATGTCCTTCCGGAGCATCTCGTTCATCGAGTCGGCCATGAGTGGTAGAACGTAGGGAGCGAGTGGCCAAAAGACTTTGTAAGCTCGATGCAATACTCCGCAGGGTTACGACGTGGTGAGCCGACACCACGTCCCGCTCTGGTCGTTCCGGAGCTGACAGACGGCGGCGAGGACGACCGCACCGCTCACCAGCAGCGCCGCCCCGAAGATGAGCACCGTACTCAGCGTGTTGAGGAGGTCGATACCGTAGACCGTTCCGAGCCTGTTGGCGGCGACGGCGGCGCTCCCGGCGAGGAGCATGGCGGCGAAGTACCCTTTGATGTCAGCCTCGTCGACGAGGTTCGTCGCGCCCGCCCCGATTCGGGCCCCGAGCGCGCTCCCGAGGAGCAGGAACCCGACGACGGGGAGCGCGACCGCCCCGGACTGCGCGTACGTGAACGCGCCGAACGCGCCGGATATGGTGATCTGGAAGATGTCCGTCCCGACGGCGATTGCGGCCGGGACACCGAGGCCGTACATCATCGCCGGCATCAGGAGGAAGCCGCCACCGACGCCCAGGAACCCCGAGAGGACGCCGATGACGAGACCGATGGCGAAGACGATACTCCCCGAGACGCGGACGCCTCCGCGCAGTGTCACCATCGGTGGGACGTGGATGGCCTGGACGCGGTCGGCGAGGTCGCCGCCGTCCGACCCCTCGTCGTCGGACCACGCGTCGTGGAGCGTGAACAGACCGACGGCAGCGAGCAGACCGACGTACGCGACGTTGATGACGAGGTCGGCCATCCCGCTCGCGTCGAGGAGGAAGACGACGCTCTTCCCGCCTTCGATGCCGAGGGTCATGGCCGCGGTCATGATGGCCGCGAGTTTGTAGTCGACCTGCCCGTGGTCGCGGTGGCGGAGCGCGCCGATGACGCTCGTCCCGAAGACGAACGCGAGGCCGCTCCCGACGGCGACCGTCGAGGGGTAGCCCACGACGAGCAACGCCGGTGTCACGAGGAACGAGCCGCCCATCCCGAAGAATCCGAACAGCGTCCCGATGAGCAGCCCGAAGCCGACGAACGTCGCGACCAGCAGCAGACTCATCCCGAGGAGTTCCATCCTCACTCACCTCCGGCCGCGTCGAGCACCCTGCTCCTGACGAGACCGTCGAGGACGCCGTACCCCACGTACAGCACTAACGCCTCCCCGAGGACGAGACCGACCGTCGTTACCGCACCTGTCGACCCGCTCAAGACTCCGATTACGGACATGTTACGTGTTTTCCTGTCGTATCGTTCGAAATTTCGTTTGCTGCACAGTACCTCTCGCGAGCACCGACCTGCGGTGGAGTGAGTACCACGGTCGTCAGTCGGTGGGGACGGTGTCCGAGCTGTCGGCGTCGTCGGCGCGGTACGAACGGACGTACCCCTGCGCGTACGCACCGAGGAACATCCCGAGGACCGCCCACAGGATGGGGAGGTTCCCGATACCGACGCTCGCGTACGCGGCACCGGGACAGATGCCCGAGACGCCCCACCCGACGCCGAAGATAGCACCGCCGGCGAGGACGTTGCGG
Organism: Halomarina salina; assembly: GCF_023074835.1. Taxonomy (NCBI): domain Archaea; kingdom Methanobacteriati; phylum Methanobacteriota; class Halobacteria; order Halobacteriales; family Natronomonadaceae; genus Halomarina; species Halomarina salina. The sequence goes on along the minus strand of NZ_JALLGW010000003.1, from coordinate 178,424 downwards.
TTCATCGACTTCAGCCGGCGGGTGTACGCCCGTCCGGTGAGGGGTGCGCGGTCGAGGAAGCGCGTGGCGACGAGGAACACCACCCCGGAGACCACTGCGGCCCCGCCCATCACGAACAGCAGGCCGAGGTCGTCGAACTGGAGGAAGTCCAGCACGATTTCGGGCTTCGCCATCCCGCTGAGCGCGAGACCGAACCCGAACACCAGGCCACCGAGCAGTATCAGGAGGGTGACCCCGAGGCCGCGGTCCTGGTCTGTCGCGGTGCTCACGGCGACACCCCCAGGGCGGCGACGACCTGGGCCGTCCCGATGGCGAAGGCCATGAACGTCGCGACGTTCACCAGCGAGGTCTCGGAGAGCGAGCCGACCCCACAGACCCCGTGTCCGGAGGTACAGCCCTTCCCGAGGCGCGTCCCGACGCCGACGAGGAACCCGCCACCGAGCAGTCGCCACGGCTGGACGGCGGTGGTCCAGCCGAACTCGCCGAAGGCGAGAGCGTACACCGCCGCGCCGCCGACGATACCGAGCGTGAACACGACGCGCCAGTCGCGCGAGGCCAGGTACTTCGCCCGGTTGAACCGGGGGACGGCCGAGACGTACGACAGCGTCGACTCGAGGAACGTGCTCGCGCCCGCGATGATGCCCGTCCCGAGGTAGATCGTCGCGACGCCCAGCCCGATGAGGAGGCCGCCAGCGGCGTACTGGACGATACCGCGCGGGAAGAGTTCCGCGAACGCGACCAGTGGGAGTGTGGGTGTGGTCATAGTCTGGTTTGGAGTCGGGTTCTCAGTCGCTCGTCATCGCGTCGCTGCTGGCGGCGCAGTTGTTCGGGCCGAGTTCGAGTTCGAACGCCTCCTCGTCGTCGGTCGCCCGCCGGCCGAGGTTCGTGCCGATGATCTCCTCGTAGTTCGCCGGGCGCGGCGGCATGTCCGAGAGGATGAACTCGACGAACCGCTCGCGGTCCATCGACAGGGCGTCCATCTCGCGTTTCAGGTCGCCGAGGCGGGTGGCGTAGGTCCCGTCGTCGCGCGACGTCGCCGAGTCGCTGAAGTGGGCGGGCGCGACGTGGACGTGGTCGCCGAGCGGCAGCACCGCCGACTGGAGCGTCTCGTGGAGCTCGGCGGCGGCCTCGTGGGCTTCCTCGTCGTTCGCCCCTTCGAGGTCCGGCCGAGCGACGCTCTCGGTGAACAGTCCGTCCCCGCTGAGGAGGACGGCGTCGTCGACGAGGTAGGACGTCATGCCCGAGGTGTGGCCGGGCGTGTGGAGGACGTCGACGTCGACCTCGCCGACGGTGAGCGTGTCGCCGTCGCCGACCGTCTCGTAGTCGACGTCGTACTCGACGCCGCGGTCGACCGCCGCTTCGGGGAGGACGACCTGCGCGCCGGTCTGGGCGGCGAGTTCGCGGACGCCGCTGACGTGGTCGGCGTGGACGTGCGTGTCGATGGCGTACGTGATGTCGACACCCATCGCGCGTGCGTCCTGGACGTAGTCGTCGACGAACGCCCGGAGCGGGTCGACGACCGCGGCCTCCCCGTCGCTGGCGACCATGTAGGCCATGCACCCGCTGGACGGGCGCTGGTACTGTGCGACGGTCGCGTCCGTGTCGGCGTCGAGTTCGCGGTACTCGTAGATGCCTGCCCAGCCGTTCATCCCGCGTTCGAGGTTGGCGGCGTCGACCCCTTCCTCGAGGAGCTGGCCAGCGACGTACTCGCTGGAGCCGCCCTTCGCGCAGACGACGACCGTCGGGTCGCCCGCCGGGATACGTTCGAGCTGCTCCTCGCTCACACCGTCGAGCAGTTCGAAGTACGGGACGTTGGCGACCTCTGCGGTCTCGCCGTCGATGCGCCACTCCTCGTACTCGCTCTCAGCACGTACGTCGAGTATCGTCACCGGTCGACCGTCGTCGATGCGCTGTTTGAGCGCCTCGGGGACGATCGACTCGACCTCCGCCTCCGGTTCGGGGAATCCGTCGTCCATCTGTATCCGTTCGTACTGACCGGCGACGCAAAAGGGTTTCTATGCTATTGTAAGGTTTGTGCAATTTCGTGGGTCCGGGGAGAGACGGAAATTCGGCGAAATACATCCAGAACGCCTCTGGAGCAGAGCTACGAGGTGGAGAAAAGTGAGCAGTGCCCAATAATCAACACACTTTTCAACGGTGGGGCAGTATTGTCTGACAAGCCCAATACGGAATGGGCCGAGCCACAATGAGTTCGGAATACACAGTCACAGAGACGCTCGACGTGAAAGGCGAATCGTGCCCGATGCCGGTCGTGAAGACGAAAGGCGCAATCGACGGTCTCAGCCAGGGCGACGTACTGCAGGTGCTCGCCACCGACTCCGGCAGTGTGAGCGACATCGCGGGGTGGGCCGAGACGACGAACGGCGTCGAACTCCTCGACCAGGGAGAGGACGGCGACGTGTTCGAACACTACGTGCGCAAGACCGAGTGACGATGAGCACGGACACACCCGACAGTTCGGAGACGGAGACGCCCGTCGACTCGAACGAGGACCCCGAGGACCTGACGCCGGCGGAACTGGCCGACGAGGTCGAAACGCTCCGCGAGGAGATGGCCGACCTCAGAGCGGAGGTGGGCGACGACCAGCAGTCGATGGTCATCGTCGCGACGAAGGGGAGCCTCGACATGGCGTACCCACCGCTCATCCTCGCGTCGACGGCGGCCGCGTTCGGCTGGGACGTCACCGTGTTCCACACCTTCTGGGGGCTCGACATCCTCCACGAGGAGAAGTCGAAGGAGCTCAAGCTCTCGGCGGTCGGGAACCCGAGCATGCCGATGCCGAACGCGCTGGCCGCGTTGCCGGGCATGGACTCGGTGGCGACGCGAATGATGAACCGGAAGATCGCCGACAACAACACCGCGACCATCGAGGAACTCGTCGACGTCTCGCTCGACCAGGGGGTCGACCTCCAGGCGTGCCAGATGACCATCGAGCTGATGGACTACGACGAGGACGAGTTCTACGACGGGGTCACGACCGGGGTCGGCGCGGCCACCGCGCTCCAGCGGATGGCCGACGCCGACATCCAGCTGCTGGTCTGAGCGCCACCGCCCACCGAACCACGACCTCACAGAGACGATCTCCATGACCGACCGACGAGCAAACACGACGAGCGACGGACAGTCCGACCCCGAGACCGCTGGCCCCGACTGCGACGAGTCGTTCGACGCGGTGAGCGAAGCGGCCCGGACGATGGGCCGCGGGTTCTTCGAGGAGTCGAGTGCTCCGGGATCGGCGATGGCGCACCTCTACCGCGGCGAGATCCATCGGATGAAGCTCTGGCGCGAGCGCCTCGACCGGACCTCGAACTGGGCGGTGACGCTCATCGCGGCCATCCTGACGTACGCCTTCTCGAGTGCCAACCGACCCCACTACGTCATCCTCGTCGGCGTCGTGATGGTGACGGTGTTCCTCGTCATCGAGGCTCGACGCTACCGTGGGTACGACATGTGGCGCTCTCGCGTCCGGATTCTCCAGCGCAACGTGTTCGCGTACTCGCTGGACCCCTCGCAGGGCATCGAGGACCCCGACTGGCGGCCGCGCCTCTCGCGTGACTACCGCGAGCCGCGCGCGAAGATATCCTACGAGGAGGCCATCGCCCACCGCCTGCGCCGGGTGTACCTGCCGCTGTTCACGGTACTGCTCGCGGCGTGGCTGGTCCGCATCCTCGTCACTCCCGACGCCGGCAGTGCGTGGCCCCCGAGCGCCGCGGTGGGAGCTGTCCCGGGGACGGTCGCCACGGCGCTCGTCGCCGCGTTCTACCTCGTGCTCGTCGGCATCACGTTCCGACCGCGCGTCTGGCAGGCGACCGGCGAACTCCGGCGAAGCGACGTCGGCGCGTGGGACGACATCAAGTGAATCGGCAGACGGCACTCGCCGACCGACCAGGGGGGTCGTGCTCGGTTCGTTCTCGCCACACCCAGGCTCACCCGCGGTCGTTCGGAACGGATACGACCGCGATTCGGGTTCACCACTGTACACTCCGCGGATGGACGTCCGAGAGAGCCGTTACAGTGCGCGTTTGCTCTCACGCGCCGCTCGACCCTATCCGTCGTACGTCAGCGAGACGACCCGCCCGTCGCCGTACCGGACGAACACCTCCGTCCTCCCGTCGCCGTCGACGTCCGCAGGCGTCAGATGCGTCCAGATGGGGACCTCCCGCTGGTACGCCGCGAGTTCGCTGCCGTCGGCCGGGTCGACGGCGGTGACGAGTCCGGACTGGGTCGGGACGAACAGCTCGTCGGTCCCGTCCCCGTCGCCGTCACCGAGTGTAGGTGCCCAGACCGTGCTGTCGCTCGCGAGCGTCGACGTCCACTCGGGGCGACCCGTGGCCAGGTCGAGCGCGCCGACGGTTCCGTTCTGATAGCCCACGTAGAGTTCGGCAGCGCCGTCACCGTCGCCGTCCGCCACCTCCCGGAACCGAACTGCTTCGTCCGCCTCTCGGCTCCACTCGGTCTCTCCGGACGCCCCGTCCAGCAGGGCGACCTGCGTCTGGTACCCCACCGCTATCTCGCGTTGCGGGTCGTCGTCGGCCTGACCGGACGCGAGGTACGACGCGGGGAGCGTCCGTTCCCACAGGAGTTCGCCGTCTGCGTCGAGGACGACGACGCCGTCGTTCGAGGAGACGACCACCTCGGCAGCGCCGTCCCCGTCCACGTCGCCGACGAGCGGCCGACTACTGACGGTGACGCCGTCCATGCCGGCCTGGGAGAGCGAGTACCGCCAGGCGACGTTCCCGTCCGCCTCGACGGCGACGACGTTCCCGTTCACGTCGCTGACGACCACCTCTCGACCGTCCGCCGGGAGTAGCTCACCGATGGTCGGACGCCCGTATCCGTAGGAGCGCCGCTCGCCTGCCGTCTCCACGAGGGGGACGCTCCACTCGCTCGCCCCGGTCCTGGCGTCGTACGCGACGAGGTCACCGCCGAACGTGGCGGCGACGACGGAGACGTTCCCGTTGCCGTCGAGGTCACCGATGTCCGGTTCGGTCAGGGCGTGTGTGAAACACTCGTCCGGTGGTACCGACGTCCGCCAGGCGACAGACCCGTTCGTCGCCGCCAACCTGGCCAGCGTGCAGGAGGTGTCGGTGTACTCAGCTTCGTCCCCTCCGGCCTCCGCGACGGGTGCGACGACGAGGTCCCGTCCGTCGCTCGCACCGACGGCGTGGTGGTTCCGTTCGTTCTCGCGTGCGGTGTCGCTGACCCAGTTCTCGGTGAACGTTCCGCTCGTGGGCGACCCGAGGCCGATGAACACGACGGCGCTCAACGCTACGACCACCAGGGCGACGGCTCCGTAGGTTCGGAGACGCATCGATTCAGCGGTCCGTGGTGCCCACGAGTCGGCTCTGGGGGTGACTACACACGACTGGCGGTGGTGACCGGTGTCGAACCCGCCGACGCGAGTGAGGGGCGACTGGTGACCGACGCTGGAACGGACATCCGAGAGCGGTCAGTTCCCACCCTTCGTGTGCGCGCTCTCGCCGTACTTGAGCAGGAAGAAGGTGAACATCAGCGACGAGACGATCATCAGAATCGTCGCGATGCCGACCCAGTGGGCCTGTATCGGCACGCCCATGTGTTCGGGGTCGGCCGGCTCGGCTTCCCCGCCGCCTGCTGCGGCGGCCTTCCGGGGGACGGAGCCGACGGCGACTGCGCCCTTCATGCCGAGGCTACGGTGTGGCTGGCAGTAGTACTCGTAGATGCCAGCGGTCTCGAAGGTGTGTTCGTAGGTGGTGCCGGAGCTGGACAGTTCGGAGTGCCCCTCCCAGGACGCGCCGTCGGGAATCGACTCCGGGAGGACGTTGTGGCCCGAACTGGCGTACTCGAACACGACGGTCGTGCCGGGGTCGACGTGGATGGCGGCGGGCTCGTACGCGTTGCCGCTGTTGACGCCACTGGGGCCGACGGTAACGGTCGCTTCCGACTGGCCGGTCATCTCCTGGGTAGAGCCGTCTCCACCCCAGTAGGGGACGTCCGAGAACCAGCCTCCGTAGTCGATGGGGCCACTACCGCCGCCACCGCCGCCGCCGGATGCGTTCCCACCGCCGCCGGACGCGTTTCCGCCGCCACCACCGGACTCGTTTCCTCCCGACGCGTTCCCACCGCCGCCACCGGAGCCGTTACCCTCCTGCGCAGCAACCGCGCCGCTGGTGGCGACCACAGTGGCTGCCCCGCCAGCGGTCTGGAGAAACCTCCGACGATTCATTGATAGTAGTCCTTCCCACCGTGGTCGTATAAACCGTACGATGGCACGGTGTTACTCATAGTCGCCTCCGTACTTGAGGAAGAAGAACGCCAGACTGAGCGTCGAGACCAACGCGATCATGGTCGCCACGCCTAGCGTCTTCGCCTGGTCGGACACAGCCGGTTCGACGGGAGCGGCGGGGGCCGACCGTGGGACGGTGCCGACGGCGACGGCGCCCTTCATCCCGAGGCCGAGGTGCGGTTCGCAGTAGTACTCGTAGATGCCAGCGGTCTCGAAGGTGTGCTCGTAGGTGGCGCCGGAGCTGGACAGTTCCGAGCTCCCCTCCCAGGACGCGCCGCCGGGAATCGACTCCGGGAGGACGTTGTGGCCCGACCCTTCCCACTCCCAGATGACGGTCGTGCCGGGGTCGACGTGGACCGCGCCGGGCTGGTAGGAGTTTCCGCTGTTGGCGCTGGCCCCGACGGCGATCGTCACTTCCGACTGGCCGGTCATCTCCTCGGTGGACCCCGGCCCACCCCAGTAGGGGACGTCCGAGAACCAGCCTCCGTAGTCGATGGGGCCGGTACCGCCGCCGCCACCACCCGAACCGTTACCTCCCGAACTGCCTCCCGATCCGTTACCACTACCACCGGACTCGTTCCCCTCCTGTGCACTGACTGACTGAGCAGAGGCACCAACGGCAGTCGCCCCTCCGACAGTACGGAGGAACGTTCGGCGGTTCATAGCTACAGTTCGTCGCCTGGGTTCTTTAAACGCATCGAATCCCGCTATACGGTTCGAATCGGTCGACTCGTGGCGACACCGTTCTCGAACTCGTCCGACGAGGTGAGGTACAGCGAGGCGACGAACCACGTTCGAGGGAACACAGTCGAGCGAACCGTGACGTCTCCGTTCGGCTCCCTCCGGTGACGACGGAGGAGGTGCTCACTCCTCGGGTGCTGCCGACTCGCGGGCGGCCTCGATGTCGCGGGCGGCGTCGAGTATCAGGTCGTCGTCGAGGTGGTCGAGGAGCCGTCGCTGTCCGCGCACGGCGCGACGCTCGACCGTCCCCTCGTCGACGTAGGTGTCGAACCGACGGTCGATCTCCTGTTCGCGCAGCGACTCCCAGCGCTCGTCGCTCATCTCGTGGCCCTCCGGTCGCTGGCCGTCGGCGTACTCCCGCCATCGGTCCCGGTCTGCCCACTCGCCGGTCAGTTCGGCCTCCTTCCGGAGCCAGTCCCAGTGGTCGGCCAGGCCCTCGGGATACCCCTGCTCGCGGCGCACGTCGGCGACGATGCTCCGGCCGACGCCCGCCCCGTGACCGGCGGCCATGATGGCCTGCGCCTCGGCGTCACCGGCCGGTGCTGCGACGTACAGGCCGTCGATGGGCGTCGTCCCGTCCTCCTCGGGGTAGTCGCGGTCGAAATGCTCGTGCTCTCCGTCGCCGTGGTCGTGAGTGTCGAACATCGCCGCCTCCTCGCCGAGCGGGCGGAGAAAATCCGCGTCGTAGCGCGCGGCCGGGACGACCCGCTGGCACGTGACGGTCCGTCCCTCCTGGGTCTCGACGACGAAGCCGTCGTCCTCGTGGTCGCGTTCGACGGACACGACCATGTCCGAGACGAGGTCACAGCCCGCCTCCTCGGCGTGGTCGTGCAGCAGCTCGTAGAGGGTGTCGATGTCGATGCCCGCGGGGAACCCGAGGTAGTTCTCCAGATACGCACACCGCCGAATCGAGGAGTTCCCCCGGTCGAATATCGCGGTGTCGAGCCCGTACCGCGCGGTGAACACGCCCGTCGAACAGCCGGCCGGACCGCCACCGACGACGACGACGTCGTAGTCACGGGCTGTCGATTCCTCCTCCAGAGCCGAACGGTCGTCCATGAGTTTAGGCCAGCCTAAAGAGTGATAGTGTTTTCGGGGAGCGGTCGGCGTCGTCGGTGTGACGCGTCGTCGAGCGCCCCCTCGTCGATTTTGGTGCGGAGGCGGTCGGTCGGAGTGCTCGGCTGGTCGTCCATTGCTCGTGGGGGGTGTCACCTCGCGGTGGAACACTCTTAACAGCTACTCGGTCATGTCGGACGACGGTAGGGTACCAGACGTCGGGTATCCTCGAACGACCGAACTGCGCTGAAAACGTCAGTAGAAGTCATTGCCCAAACTGCTCTGCCGCTTCGAGATGGCGCATATCGATTCAGATTCGTAGCGAATAGTCCAGATTTAGTTCGATACCGACGGTAGAATATGCCAATATTTCGAAATCAAAACAATAAACCGGTTCAAGATTTCAAAAGCATAATTCTGAATGGCGTAGGGTCAATCGTGACTGCGAGCCGTCGGCAGTGCGGAGTATCCGTGTATTGAGTGTCCTAAATCCTATCTGCTACACAGTGCGACCGTGGGCCCGAAGCGCGTCTCGGTCTTGACTGCTGGATTAGAGTGAGTAACTACTTTTAATAATACGAGAGAGGAGGTGTCCCCCGGTACGTCGACGTCGTCGGCGAGCGGTTCGACCAGAGGTGACCGGACATCCGACGTTTTATACGCGTCTGACCGGCTTGATGGGTATGAGCCAGAAGGTGCTGCTCGACGTCGACCCGGGGTGCGACGACGCCGTGATGCTGGCGATGGCGCTCGCCGCACCGGACATCGACGTCGTCGGACTCACGACGGTCGCCGGGAACACGACTGTCGACAACACGACGAGGAACGCGCTCGCCATCCTGGAACTGCTCGACGCCGCGGACGTGCCCGTAGCGCGTGGGGCTGGCCAGCCCATCGTCGGCGAACTGGACACGGCCGAGGAGATACACGGCCCGAACGGCATCCGGGGCGACCTCCCCGACCCGTCGACCGAACCGGTCGACCAGCACGCCGTCGACTTCACGATAGACCGCGCGCGGGAACTCGGGGACGACCTGACCATCCTCGCCGTCGGGCCGATGACCAACCTCGCGACGGCGCTCGTGAAGGAACCGGACCTCCCGTCGCTCGTCGACGACATCTACCTGATGGGCGGGTCGGCGTCCGGTATCGGGAACAAGACGGCGACGGCGGAGGCGAACTTCCACAACGACGCCGTCGCTGCCAAGCGCGTCGTCCGGTCTGCGCGACCCAGGATGGTCGGCCTCGACGCGACGAACAGAGCGACCGTCCCGCTCGACGACCTCGACGAGCTGCTCTCCTCGCCGCCGCCGCTGGACGCGTTCGGCGCGTGGCTCGACTACCCCGAGGAGGTCAGGCAGTTCGGGGAGGGCTCGGACCCGGCGGTCCACGACGCCGCCGTCGTCGCCCACGTACTCGACGACGTGCTCGCGTTCGAACCTGCGCACCTCGACGTCGAGGTGGGCGAGGGGCCGTTCCACGGCGCCGTCGCCTGCGACCGTCGCGACGAGGTGGGGAAGGAGCCGAACGCCGAGGTCGCGGTCGACATCGACGTCGAGGGGTTCCGTGCGCTCGTGGACCGGACGATAGAACGACTGCGGGGCTGACACACACTCTCTCACTGTCGGTCGGCGCTCGGGTGCGACGTGGGGCGCTCTCGCTCTTCTCCTCGGTCACCGACTGGGTGACTCGTCACAAGCTATATTCGGCCGCCTTCGGTAGGCGTGCCATGGTTGCCCAGGACCCGTCTCGCGAGTCCCGCCTGGTCGTATCGCCGGGGAACATCGAACTCGGTCGCGGTGCCGTCGAGACGCTCGGCGAGTACGCGACGACGTACGGTCGGAAGGTGCTCCTCGTCGCCTCTGAAGAGATATACGCCATCCACGGCGAGACCGTCGAGTCCGTCCTCGACGAGGCCGGTGTGGAGACCGTCGTCTACGACGAGGTCAGGCCGGACCCGACCGTCGAGAACATCGAGTCGGCGCACGCGCTGTACCGCGACGAGGACTGCGACGTTATCGTGACGCTCGGTGGCGGGTCGTCGATAGACACGGGGAAGGGCGTCGGCATCCTCGCGACCAACGACGGCGAGATACGCGACTTCGGCGTCGACGTCGCGGGCTACGAGGGCGTCCCGAACCCGACGCCGCCGCTCGTCGCGGTCAACACCACGACGGGGACCGGCAGCGAGGCGACGCGCTCGGTCGTCGTGAGCGACGAGTCGACGTCGACGAAGTTCCTCATCGTCTCGAAGAACGTCGTTCCGACCGTCGCCATCGAGGACCCGGAACTGACGCTCTCGCTCCCGCAGAGCCACACCGCGTTCACCGGTATCGACGCGCTCACGCACGCGGTCGAGGCGTACGTCTCCGTCGAGTCCTGGAGCGTCCCGGACGAGTTCGCCACCTCGGCCATCCGGCGGATGTCCCGCGCGCTCCCGAAGGCGTGGGCCGACGGGGAGAACGTCGAGGCGCGGACGGAGACGCTCATCGGCCAGTTGCAGGCGGGGCAGGCGTTCACGAACTCCTCCGTCGCGCTGGTCCACGGGATGGCCCGACCACTGGGGGCGCAGCTCCACATCCCGCACGGCCTCGCGAACGGGTTGCTCCTCCCGTACGTGATGGAGTTCTCGCTGATGGCGGCCCCGGAGGAGTACGCCGACATTGCGCGGGCGATGGGCGTCGCCGACGAGGACGACCCCGACCGGGAGGCTGCCGAGGCCGCCGTCGAGGGCGTCTACCGGCTCTGTGAGGACATCACACTCACCTCCTACCTCGACGACCACGGGACGATTCCCACCCGCGAGGAGTACGCGGACGTCGTCGGCAAGATGGCCCAGGACGCCGTCGACTCCGGGTCGCCCGACAACAACCCCCGGAAGCCGACCGTCGAGGAGATCGAGGAGCTGTTCCTACACGTCTACGACGACGCGCTCGCTCCCGACGCGCCACGCCGGTCCTGACGTGGTTCGCGACCGCGACGACCCCCGCAATCAAACGATTTAACCCCCGACCGCGTGTCCCCGACGTATGCCTTCATCAGCGGAGATGACCGACCTCGACGAGGTTCGCAACTACGTCGACGGCGACTGGACCACGAGTACGGGCGGGGAGCAGTTCGACGTGACCGACCCCGCGACAGGAGAGCGGCTGTCGACCCTCCGGTTCAGTTCCGACGACGAGGTCGACGAGGCCGTCTCGGCGGCCAACGACGCGTTCCAGTCGTGGAAGGAGACGGCCGTCGAGGAGCGCATCCAGCCGCTGTTCAGACTGAAGCAACTGCTCGAAGAGCACCAGGACGACATCGCGCGCACGCTCGTCAGCGAACACGGGAAGACGTTCGGCGAGGCGAAGGGGGAACTCCGACGGGGCATCGAGAACGTCGAGGTGGCCTGTGGCATCCCGAAGATGATGCAGGCCGGGACGCTCTCGAACGCCGCGCCGAACATCGACGAGAGCGCCGTCCGCCAGCCGCTGGGGGTGTTCGCGGCCGTCACGCCGTTCAACTTCCCCGGCATGATTCCGCTCTGGTTCCTCCCCTACGCGGTGGCGACCGGCAACAGCTTCGTCCTGAAGCCCAGCGAGCGCGACCCGCTGACCTCCCAGTACCTGTTCGAGCTCATCGACGAGGCCGGGTTCCCGCCGGGCGTCGTCAGCCTCGTCAACGGCGGCGCGGACACCGTGTCGGCGCTCATCGAACACGACGACGTGGCGGGCATCTCGTTCGTCGGGAGCACGCCCGTCGCCCGCTCCATCTACGAGCAAGCCGCGGCGGCTGGCAAGCGCGTGCAGGCGCAGGGCGGGGCGAAGAACCACGTCATTGTCAGCGACAGCGCCGATATCGAGTTCGCGGCCGCGCAGTCCGTGAGTTCGGCGCTCGCCTGTTCCGGCGAGCGCTGCCTCGCGAACGACGTTATCCTCGTCGACGAGTCGGTGTACGACGAGTTCCGTGACGCGACGCTGGCGGAGATAGAGTCACAGGTGCTCGGGAACGGTCTCGACGAGGAGACGACCATCGGCCCGCTCATCACCGAGGAGCACGAGCAGTCCGTCCGCGACATGGTCCAGACGGGCGTCGACGAGGGCGCGGACCTCGTCTACGACGGCCGCGACCAGACCGTCGAGGAGTACCCGGACGGCAACTTCCTCGGGCCGTGCCTGTTCGAGGACGTGACCCCCGACATGACGCTCGCCCAGGAGGAGATATTCGGCCCCGTCGTCTGTCTCGTCTCGGTGTCGGACCTCGACGAGGCGCTGGAGGTGCTCAACGGGAGTCGGTTCGGCAACGCGGCCAGCCTGTTCACCGAGAGCGGCCGCGACGCCCGCCGGTTCAAGCAGGAGGCGGAGGCCGGCAACCTCGCCATCAACGCCGGGACGGCCGCGCCGATGGCGTTCTTCCACTTCGGCGGGATGAAGGAGTCGTTCTTCGGCGACCTGCACGCCCAGGGCGAGGACATGATCCACTTCTACACGGACAAGAAGATCACAATCGAGCGCTGGGACTACTGAGTCCACCGTTCGACGCTCCCTCAGAGTGCGGGGCCCGACCGTCGCTGCTCTCGTGACTCCCCTCGGCACCCTTCGGTTCACGCTCGGCGTCTCGAATCGGTGTGAAAGATTATGTGTGGCACACCTGATACGGGAGTCATGACATCGACTCCGGAGTACAGTGTGCACGTCGACCTCGACGTGATGGTCGAGATGCGCGACGGGACGCGGCTGGCGACGGACGTGTTCCGTCCGGCGGACCCCGGGACGGGCGAGCCGCTCGACGAACCGGTTCCCGCCCTGCTCGAACGGACGCCGTACGACAAGCGGGGCAACCTCCAGCGCCACGGCGAGTGGTTCGCCGAGCGCGGCTACGCCGTCGCCGTCCAGGACGTCCGCGGCCGGTTCCGGAGCGAGGGCGAGTTCTACATCTTCGTGAACGAACCCGAGGACGGCCACGACACGGTCGAGTGGCTGGCCGAGCAGCCCTACTGCGACGGCCAGGTCGGGACGCTCGGGTCGTCGTACGGCGCTTGGGTCCAGTCCGGGCTGGCGACGCAGGACCCGCCACACCTCGAAGCGATGTTCGTCAACCAGGGTGCGGCCAACGGCTGGGAGGCGACGTTCCGGCACAACGGCGCGTTCGAACTGCGCTGGCTCTGCTGGGCGTTCGTCCACGGCAGCGGGTTCGCCAAGCGCGCGCTGGAGGACCCCGACCTCCAGACGATGCTGGCGAACGTCGACACCCGCGACCTGCTGGCCGACGGCCCGGTCCGGAAGGGAGAGTCGCCACTGCGGCACCTCCCGAACTACGAGGAGTGGGCGTTCGACGTCATGACGACCGACGGGACGGACGAACTCTGGCAGCGACCCGGACTCAACTTCGAGGCGCACTACGAGGAGAGCGCCGACGTCCCGACGGTGTACGCCGGGGCGTGGTACGACTCGTACGCGAAGGCGACCTGCGACAACTTCGAGGCGCTCGCCGAGCGGAAGGAGAGCGACCACTTCCTCGTGATGGGACCGTGGACCCACGGCTGGGAGGCGTACCCGCTGCCGTCCTGGAAGAAGACGTACTCGGGGGAACTGGAGTTCGGCCCGGAGTCGACCATCGACTACCAGACCCTCCGCCTCCGCTTCTTCGACCACTACCTGAAGGGCCGGGACACCTGGACCGACCAGCCGACCGTCCAGTACTGGCAGATGGGTACCGGGGACGGCCGGAAGACGGGCGAAGGGCGACTGTTCCACGGCGGCGAGTGGCGGACGGCCGACGAATGGCCCCTGCCGGACACCGAGTTCACGCGGTACTACGCCCATCCAAATGGCCGCCTCTCGCCCGAGGAACCGGCCGTCGACGTCGCCTCGACGACGTACCGGTTCGATCCGTCGAATCCAGTTCCTACCGTCGGCGGGAACTGTTCGTCGTACGCCGCGTTCGAGCAGCGCGACGAGCCGCTGCTGGAGTATCCGCTCTCCGAGCGCAAGAAGCTCAACATCACCGGGAGCGGCGGCTACGACCAGCGAACGCGTCCCGACACGTTCGGGGCGGAGGCGCCGTACGGCCCGCTCGAACGCCGGAGCGACGTGCTCGTCTACCGGACGCCACCGCTGGAGGAGGCCGTCGAGATAACGGGTCCCATCACCGTCCGCGTCCACGCCGAGACGGACGCGCCGGACACCGACTTCACCGCGAAACTCCTCGACGAGTACCCGCCCTCGAAAGAGTTCCCGCAGGGGTTCGCGGCGAACCTCTCGGACTCCATCTGTCGCGCACGCTACCGCGGCTACCGGACCGAACCTGACTTCGTGGAACCCGACACCGTCTACGAGTTCGAGATGGAGCCGTACCCGACGGCGAACGTGTTCGAGGCGGGCCACTCGATTCGCCTCGACGTCTCCTCCTCGAACTTCCCGCGGTACGACGTGAACGACAACACCGGTGGGTCGCTGTACGGTGGCCGCGACCGTCGAGTCGCTCACAACACGGTGTACCACTGCCGGGAGTATCCGACGCACGTCGAACTGCCGGTTCGGTCTGTCGTCGGTCGGGAGTAGGTCCGTCGCTCTGTCGTGGGCCGTCGTCGGGCGGACGGATAGATTTACCACGCGGTGCTTCGAGGTGAGCCTATGCGTACCGGACCGCTCCTGACGTCGCTACCGACCGACGACGGACGACCACCGACGCGACGATACCGATGAGTCAGAACAAGATACTCGACGGCGTCACCGTCCTCGACCTCTCCACGTTCGTCACCGGGGGGTTCTGCTCGGCGATGCTCGCGAACCAGGGCGCGGACGTGGTCAAGGTCGAACGCCCCGGCGTCGGCGACGACAACCGCCACTCCGGCCCGCCGTTCATCGAGGGCGAGTCGCCGTACTTCTGGACCATCAACTACGGGAAGCGGAGCCTCGAACTCGACCTGAAGAACCCGGAGGCGCTCGACGCGCTCTACGACCTCGTCGAGTCGGCCGACGTGTTCGTCCAGAACTACCGCCCCGGCACGGCCGAGCGCCTCGGCGTCGACTACGACACCCTCCGCGAACGGAACGACGATATCGTCTACCTCGCCATCTCGGCGTTCGGGCAGACCGGCCCCTGGCGCGAACGGCCGGGCTACGACCTGCTCGTCCAGGGGATGAGCGGCATCATGAGCGTGACCGGCGAGGAGGGTCGCCAGCCCGCGAAGGTCGGGTTGCCGATGACCGACCTCATCACCGCGATGTGGGGGGCGTTCGGCGTCGTCGGCGCGCTCTACCGGCGGGACCGGACGGGCGAGGGCGAGTACATCGACCTCGGGATGCTCGACGCGACGCTCCCGTGGCTCACGAAGCAGGCGGGGAAGGTGTTCGCCGACGAGTCACCGGGACGGATGGGGACGCGCGACCCGGTGCTGGCTCCCTACCAGACGTTCGAGACGGCGGACGGCTACATCAACGTCGCCTGCCTGAACCAGAAGCTCTGGTACGGCCTCTGCGAGGCGCTCGACCGCCCGGACCTCGCCGCCGACGAGCGGTTCGAGACGAACGCCGACCGCGTCGAGCACATGGACGAACTGGAGACCGAACTCCAGTCCACGTTCCGCGAGCGGTCCACCGACGAGTGGATGGAGATAATCGTCGAGGACGCCGGTATCCCCGCCGGGCCAGTGTACGACGTCGAGGACGCGCTGGACAACCCGCAGACCAACGCCCGCGGGATGGTGACCGAACTCGACCACCCGGACCTCGGGTCGGTGCCGGTCATCGAACACCCGCTCAACTTCGCGCACGCGGAGAGCGGGTTCGAGAGTCCGCCGCCGCTGCTCGGCGAACACAACCGCGAGGTGTTCGAGGACCTCGGCCTCTCGGAGTCGGCCATCGACGAACTGGCGGAGGCGGGCGTCTTCGGCGACGACGAATCGAGCGACTAACCGACCGCGACCATCCGTTCTCCGTCCAGGTCGGCCTCCCTGCTCAGCAGTCGAGCAGGTCGCACAGGTCGTCGAGCGAGTCGACGACGAGCGACGGGTCGCTTCCGAACGCCGTCCACTCGCCGCCCGTGCGGTTCAGCCAGACGCCCTGCATCCCGGCGTTCGTCGCTCCCTGGACGTCCATCCAGTGGGCCGTGACGTGCGCGACGGACTCCACCGTCCCGTCGAGGCGCGTGGCGGCGTGGTCGTAGAGTTCTCGCGACGGCTTGAACGTCCGAATCTCGTCGGCGCTGACGCACTCGCTCACCGTCTCTCCGACGCCGAGCGACTCGACCAGCGAGTCGAGCATCGCCGGGTCGCCGTTCGAGAGGATGGCCGGCCCGTACCCGGCGTTAGCGAGTCGCTCGAAGGCGGGGGCGACGTCGGGGTACGGTTCGAGGCGGTGGTAGACGTCGTTCAGCTCGGCGGTGTCCACCTCGTCGGGGTCTACTCCCTCCGTCCGGAGGGCGTCGCGCAACCCCATCTCGTGCAGGTCGTCGTACGTCTCGTACTCGTCGAGGTCGCCCGCGACGACCGAGAAGAACAGCGCGTTCTCCCGCCAGCGGGCCGCGACGGCGTCCGGGTCGTCGACGACTCCGTCGAGCACCGACGCGGCCACGCTCGTGTCGACGAGCGTGCCGTAGGAGTCGAACGTCACCCGCTCGACGCGGTCCGGGTCGAAAGTCGAGTCCATGGACGTACTCCCCCGGCTGGCGTGATAATAGTTCACAGTGGCGGGACGTCGTTCGCGGCGGTGGCGGTTCGCGGCGGCTCGCCGCGACGACGGTCGCGACACTGGTGACACCGACGACGTCCCACCGACAGCTAAATAACTGCGCGTAGTAGCTCCCGACGATGCGTATTGGGCAATTCAGCGGTTCGGACGCGGAGACGCCGTGGTGTGGCGCGCTACTGGACGAGGAGACGGTGGTCGATCTCCACACGGCGGGCATGGAGGCCGGAATCGATATCCCCAGGGGGACGGCCGCCCTGCTCGACCAGTGGAACTGGGAGGAGAAGGCCTCGCTCGCGGTCGAGTTCGCCGAGGAGGCGGGTGTCGCACAGCACGACCGCGACTCGCTGGAGAGACACGAACCGGTGTCGGACCCGGAGAAGATCGTCTGCGTCGGCCTGAACTACCGCGACCACGCCGAGGAGGGGGACAACCCCATCCCCGACGAACCGGTGCTGTTCTCGAAGTTCCCGACCACGCTCGTCGGACCGGGCGACGACGTCGTCTGGGACCCGAGCTACGCCGAGCAGGTCGACTACGAGGCGGAACTCGTCGTCGTCGTCGGCCGGGAGGCGCGGGACGTCTCGGCGGACGAGGCGCTCGACCACGTCGCGGGCGTCACGGTCGGCAACGACGTCTCGGCGCGCGACCTCCAGCACGGCGACGGCCAGTGGGTCCGGGGGAAGAGCCTCGACACGTTCGCGCCGACCGGTCCGGACCTCGTGACGCTCGACGACATCGACGACCCCCACGACCTCGACATCTGGACGGAGGTGAACGGCGACCGGGTCCAGGACTCGACGACGGCGAACCTCATCTTCGGCCTCGACGAACTCGTCTCCTTCTGCAGTCGCGCGTTCACGCTGAAACCGGGCGACCTGATATTCACCGGGACGCCCCCGGGCGTGGGCGTCTACCGGGAGCCACAGGTGCTGCTCGACGACGGCGACAGCGTGACCGTCGGTATCGAAGGTGTGGGAGAGCTGACGAACGGCTGTCGACACCGCTGAACGGCGCTCGGCACCGCTAGCTCGACTGCCACTCTCGGCCCCTCGCTTCTAGGTCCCTCAGTCGAGACCGAACACGTCGCGCGGGTTCTCCAGCACGACCTGCCGGATGGTGTCCTCGTCGATGCCCTGTCGGTAGAGTTCGAGGATGCTGCGTTTGACGGAGAACACGTCCGTCTTGAGGATGTTCGCGCAGTCCGTGTCCATCATGACGCGGTCGGGCCCGTACTCCTCGATGGTGTTCGCGACGTCGGTCGCGTCGATGCCGGTCAGCCACGGGTAGCCGACCGTGAAGCTGACGTGGCAGTCGGTCTCCTCCAGCAGGTACTCGACGTTGTTCGTGTCGGCGTGGGAGGCGACGATGCGGTCCTCGGGTAGGCCGGCGTCGGCGGCCACCTCGACGTCTATCTTCACCGACTCCAGCGCCGGGTTCTCGCCGGTCAGGACCGGCTCCTGGACGAGCGACGTGTTGCTCTCGTAGCCCGGCAGCCCGATTCCCGACCGGTACTCCGGCCCCGAGTCGGTCCCGACGTTCGGCGTGTGGAGGATGACCGGCAGGTCCTCGTCGGCGGCGAGTTCCATCTGCGACCCGACGACCGCTCGCTGCTCGTCCAGGGCCCACGACTCGGCGTGCTGGGCGGGCGTGATGCCCGTCTCGCCGATGGCGACGACGTCGTCGAGGCGGCTGTACTCGGCCATCCGGTCGAGCAGCGTGTCGGGGTCCTCGATGCGGACGCCGGTGTGGACGCCCAGTGCGAGGTTCGCGTCGAAGAGGTGGTCGCGCTCGATGGCCCGCTTCCTGTTGATGACGTCGTCCCAGAGGAACTGGACGTCCTCGGCGGCGACGGGCTTGTACGGCGTCCAGTGGTAGCCCGACGCGACCATCACCATCGCCGCACAGCCCGACAGCGAGTAGCGCTCGCGGTCCTCCCACGACAGCGTGTGGGCGTGGTTGTGACAGTCGACCCACGGCAGGTTGAGGAGCGACGTCGGCGGGTCGAACCGGTCGGCGTCGAGGTACGACTCGTCCGTCGGTCGGCGAGTCGGGTACTCGGCTGGCTGCTGTGACATACTGGCCCATCGGCGGCTGGTATCTTGAAGCTTGGTTCGGGCGAACCGCCCGACGACCGCTCACCCCGTGAGAAACCGGAGTGCGAAGACTCGAGAAGTGGGAAGCGCGGGAACGGGGGCTGGCCGTACTCAGTCGGCCCGAACCGCTTCGAGGACGGTGCTGCCGTTCAGGAACACCGAGTCGGTGTCCCGCGCGTAGGACTTCGCGCTGGACCGTGAGAGCGCACCGCCGGTCTCGTCGTCGAGCATCTCGCAGACGACGACCGCCGGCGGGACGTCGGCGAGGTCCGCGAGCGCGATGCCGAGTTCGGTGTGGCCCTGCCGGTCGTCGAGGAGGCCCGGTGCGGCCCGCAGCAGGTGGACGTGGCCCGGCGTGTCGAACTCCCCGGCGAAGTCCGCCGCCGCGGGGTTGCGGGCCGCCGCGCCGAGTTCGGCGATGGTACGTGCTCGGTCGTTGTCGACGACGCCCGTGAACGTCTCGCGGTGGTTCACCGTCAGCGAGAACGACGAGCGGTCGTCGTACTGGATGTCAGTCGTCCGTCCGGCGGGGTGGTCGACTGCGTCGTGGAGGAACGGGAGGTCGAACGTCTCCGCCACGTCGTGGGAGAGCGCCACGCAGATGAGGCCGCCGGCGTCGTTGCGCATCCGCGCCACGTCAGACGGCGTGACGGCGTGTGCGGGGTACACCAGGTCCACCTCGTTCTCCCGGTCGGCGTCGTCGTGGACGAGCACCGGTTCCCCGTGGCCGAACGCCTCGATGGCGTCGTCGAGGGTCTCCCGAATCTCCTTCTGGGGGTAGCTGTAACTGTCCGGTAGTAGCGTATCACTCCACACGTCCGCTCACCTCGGTCCGTATCGGTGCGACCGAAACCATGCTAGGTAGCCGTTGGCACGAATGATAAGCGTTGTCCCGGCGCGGGTCGGCTCCGAGTCGAGGGTCCTCGTTCAGTCCGTCGACCGGTTCGGCGTCTCCTGTTCCTCGCGCGAGGCGACGCGAATCGACACCCGGTCGTCGTCGCTCAGGTCGAACCGGTCTCGCAGCTTCACCGGCGAGACCAGTTCTATCGTCGACGCGTCGTGGTCGGTCCGCCGAGGGACGATGGCGTGTACCCGGACCGAGGCGTCCACGGAGACGAGCGTGGTCGGATAGCAGTCGACCGCGCCGAACGACCGGCCGTCCTCGCTCCACCCCTCGATGGTGACCGACTGGAGTGTCGCGAACTGGTCGGCCACCGAGCGGGAGAGCGCGAGGTTCAGCGTGCCGGGGAACGGCTCGTACCCGAGCTTCTCCTCGAACTGCCGCGCGTACCCCGGTAGCGCGACGAACTCCTCGCCACGGCCGAGACCGCTCGTCACTGCCCCTTCTACCGTGAACGTCACGCGTCGACACCTCCTGCTCCCGAACCGCGGCCGTTCGTCCGCTCCGTTGCCGCCTCCCCCGACGCGGGAGACGTGCGGTCGTGCGGGGTCACTCCGCGAGCGCGTCGCGCAGGTCGCCTGCGGCGTCGTCGAACGCCTCGGCGGAGCGCTCGAAGCCGAACGGTGCGACCCCCATCTGGACGAACGCGTGGATGACGTCGTCGTAGTGGTGGTGGGTCACCGCGACGCCGGCGTCTTCCAGTCGCTCGGCGTACGCGACGCCCTGGTCGCGAAGCGGGTCGAAGCCCGCCGTCACGACCGTCGCCGGGGGCAGGTCCTCGAAGTCGGCCGCGAGGAGCGGCGAGGCGTAGACGTTCATCGCGTCGATCTCGTGCTCGAAGTACTGCTCGTCGAACCACGCCAGGTCCTCGGCGGTGATGAAGTAGCCCTCGCCGTTCTCCTCGGCGGACGGCCAGTCCAGGTGCGGCGACACGGTCGGGTAGAGGAGCAACTGGTACCGGAGGTCGGGACCGCCCCGGTCGCGGGCCATGTGCGCGACGACGGCCGCGAGGTTCCCCCCGGCGGAGTCGCCAGCGACGGCGAGTCTGCTGGCGTCACCGCCGAACTCGTCTGCGTTCTCCGCGACCCACTCGGTCGCGGTGTAGGCGTCCTCGACCGCCGCCGGGAAGGGGTCCTCCGGTGCCAGACGGTAGTCGACGGCGACGACTGCTACCCCGGTGTCGTTCGCCAGCACCCGACACAGTTCGTCGTGACTCTCCAGATTCCCCGAGACGAACCCGCCGCCGTGGAAGAACATCGTCACCGGGAACGGCCCGTCGCCCTCCGGGACGTAGATTCGAATCGGTAGCTCTCCCCCTTCACCCGGTATCGTCCGGTCGACGACCTCCCCGACGGGAGTCGGCTCCTCCACCGAGAAGACGCCTACGGTCATCCCCCGGACCTCCTCCATCGGCATCTCGTGGAAGGCCGGCGCGTCCTCGGTCTCGTCGATGAACGCCTGAATCTCGGGATGTGGCTCTTGTGCACGCATCACACCCAACGAGGGACCTCGTTCGTTAAATATGTTCAGGTGGGACGGTTCGAGGGTTCGTCACAGCGGCGCCGATATCTCGACGGCGTAGTCGTCGGGGTCCGAGACGATGGCCATCCGACGACCCCAGTCGACGTCCGTCGGCGCGAGGCGAACGTCCTCGTCGGGGACCGCCTCGCACACTTCGTCGACCGCGTCCGGGCCGTCCACCTCGATGGCGACGATGACGCCACGACCGCGTTCGTCGCCGGGGTCGTCCAGGCCGAACGCGTCGAGCACGTCGGGTTCGAAGTCCGATTCGAGGACGAGCGTCGCCTGCCCGGTGTCGAACTCGACGTTGCCGTCGGCCTCCCGGTCGACCGCCAACCCGACGGTGTCCCGGTAGAACGCGGTCGACTCCTCCAGCTCCGTGACCATCAGCAGCGACTGGTGCAACGACGGTGGCATGTACTGTCACGCTTCGACCGCCGCCGAGTAAGAGGTTTCGACCGGGCGTGCCGTGGCTCGAGTAGCCACTGCGTGCCGAAAAGGGAGGTCGGGTTACGACTCGGGGTTCACGCCGCCTATCTCGTCGACCTCTGGTTTGACCTCCTCGGCGTACAGCTGGAGGCTCTTCCGGATCTTCCAGTCCGGCAGGTCGCCGAAGTGGAACTGCCCGACGATGCGGCCGAACCCGCCGACGACCTCGTACTGCCGTTTCAGCTCCTCGACGACGTACTCCGGGGTGCCGACGATGGTCTCGCCGTAGTCCTGGAACTTCTCGAAGTCGTAGTTGTACGCGAGTTCGCCGTGCGGGTGGAGTTCGTCGACGTACGTATCCCACTTGTCGGGGTCCCACGGCTGGTCGCCCATCATGCCCGCGGTCACGCCGATGTGGACGCCGGCGGTGAGCGTCCGGTAGAACTTCCGGAGGTGCGGCTCGGCCTCCTCGCGGGCCTTCTCCATCGAGTCGGCGACGTAGATGGCGCGCATCGTCGAGAAGTGCTCGTCGCCCGGCGTCCAGCCGTACTCGTCGGCGTACCCCCGGTACTCGTCGAACTTCTCGGCGATGGTCTCGACGGGCTGGAAGACGAGGCCGATTGGTATCTGCTTGTTCGCGGCGAACCGCAGCGACTCCTCGCTCTCGGCGGGCATCCAGAGCCGCGGGTGGGGGTCCTGGTACGGCTTCGGCCAGATGTTGACCTGCTCGTACTGGAAGTGCTCGCCGTCCCAGTCGAACGGCTCGTCGGCGGTCCACGCCTTCACGATGAGGTCCCAGGCCTCCTCGAAGCGACTCCGGGACTCCTCCATCGGGATGCCGTACGCCAGGTACTCGCTCGGGATGCCCCGCGGGAACCCGCTGATGATGTTCCCCTCGGTGATGTTGTCGAGCATCGCGAGTTCCTCGGCGAGTCGAATCGGGTTCTCGCGCAGGGCGGGCAGGTTCCCGAAGAACGCGATGGTCGTGTCGCCGACCCGACCCGCGAGGTTCGCGGCCGTGATGTTCGGACTGGGCTGGAGACCGTACGCGTTGTAGTGGTGTTCGTTGACCGCGACGCCGTCGAATCCGAGCTCCGCGGCGTACTCGAGCTGACCGAGGTAGTCGTCGTAGTACTTCGCTCCCTTCTCGGGGTCGTAGTCGTACTCCGCCCACGGCCAGGCCGCGTGACGCTCGTCTATCTCCTCGACATCCTGATACGGCATCAGGTGGAACGCAAAGGTTTCCATGTGGTCACAATCCGCACGGTGTTACTTAATTGTACGTACTCCCGCGGGGGCTGGCGAACAGTGGTCGTTCAGCACCACCGATACGTTACCCGCGTTCGGGTCGTCGACTGTCTCGCCCCTGGATAGCTCTTCCGGGGGACTCGCTCGGCGGAATCGTTACCTTCCCGCGACACTGTTGCACCCCCATGGCCGAGACCACTGCCGACGACATCGACCGCAAAGCCATCGTCCTCGACTACTTCCGGCGTCTGGACCGGGGCGACGACTTCCTCGACCTGTTCGCCGAGGACGCGAGGGTGTTCTATCCGAAGTGGGGCGTCGCGACCGGTCACGACGAGATCGGCGCCATGTTCGGCGACGTCGGGTCGACGGTGAACGCGATGGCCCACGACTACGAGACGTTCAACTACGTCATCGACGGCGACGTGGTCGTCGTCGAAGGGACCAGCACCGGCGAGTCCGCGGACGGCGTCGAGTGGCGGCCGGACGGAACCCCCGGTGGGGGACGCTGGTGTGACGTGTTCGAGGTGCGCGACGACCGCATCCAGCGTCTGTTCATCTACCTCGACCCGGACTACGCCGGGGCGGACACCGACCGGTACCCCTGGCTCTGAGTCCCGTCGGGTCCGGACGACCGCCACCGTACGGAACTGGACCCTATGTTTTATGTGGTGTTCAGCGAAACGCCAAGCCATGTTAACGGTCAGCAATGTGACCAAGCGGTTCGGGGGGCTCACCGCCGTCGACTCGGTCGACTTCACCATCGACGACCGGGAGGTCGTCGGACTCATCGGTCCGAACGGGGCCGGGAAGACCACGCTGTTCAACACCATCGCCGGGGTCTACCCTGCTGACGAGGGGTCGATAACGTTCGACGGCACGGAACTCGTCGGGCGGAAACCCCACCAGGTCGCCCGCCTCGGCATCGCCCGCACGTTCCAGACGGCCCGGACGTTCAACGAGTCGACGGTCCTCGACAACGTCCTGACGGGAGCCGTCTTCGGGAAGGACGACGCGGCCTCCCTCGACGAGGAGCGCGAGGCGGCCTGGGAGTACCTGGAGTTCATCGGCCTGGAGGACCAGGCGCACAACCTGGCGAGCGAGTTGACGCTCGCCGACCGCAAGCAACTCGAACTGGCGAAGGGGCTCGCGTCGAAGCCGCGGCTCATCCTGGTCGACGAGATCGGGAGCGGGCTGACCCCGTCGGAGATTCAGGACCTCTCCCGGACGCTCCAGCGCGTCCGCTCGGAGCTCGGCGTCTCCGTCTTCTGGATCGAGCACGTGATGGACGCCATCATGTCCGCCACCGACCGCATCATCGTCCTCAACCAGGGGGCGAAGATCGCCGACGCGACGCCAGCGGAGGTCCGACAGGACCCGCACGTCGCGGAGGCGTACCTGGGCGGGGTGGAGGCCTCGTCATGATCACCGTCCGGGACCTCGACGTCCACTACGGCGACCTCCAGGTGCTCTGGGACGTCTCGCTCGACGTTCGAGACGACGACTCGGTCGTCGTCATCGTCGGGCCGAACGGGGCGGGGAAAACGACGCTCCTGAAGACGCTCTCGGGCGTCCTGACGCCGACCGACGGCGAGATACGGCTGTTCGACACGCCGACGTCGACGCTGTCGGCAAGCGACATCGTCCGCCGGGGGTTCGTCCACGTCCCCGAGAAGCGCAACCTGTTCGGCGACCTCTCGGTGTACGAGAACCTCCGGATGGGGTCGTACACCCAGCGCGACGACTTCGAGGCGACACGGCAGGAGGTCGTCGAGATGTTCCCGGTCCTCGAAGAGCGCCGCGACCAGAAGGCGAGCACGCTCAGCGGTGGCGAACAGCAGATGCTCGCCATCGGCCGGGGGCTGATGGCCAAACCGAAGGTGCTCGCCCTGGACGAGCCCTCGGGAGCGCTCGCACCCCAGTTGGCCGAACGCGTGTTCCAGAAGATAGACACCATCAGCGACGACGTCACGGTCATCCTCGTCGAACAGCACGTCGACCAGGCGCTGGGGCTCGCCGACCGCGCCTACCTCCTGGAGAACGGGCGCATCGCCACCGAGGGGACCGGCCGGGAGCTCCTGGAGAGCGAACACGTCCGGGAGAGCTACCTCAGCGGCTAGCCGTTCGTCGGGAGACCACCGCTCCGCCGACAGTACGCGTTCGAGACGTGTTCGTGCCCGTTTCAGTTCCGTTATCTTATAACACGAAAAATTAAACAAACTATAAATATCTCCGTATACCCGGTAGGGGATAGTGGTAATGACTCGCAAGCCCACAGCAGTCACGAAGAGACGTAACTTCCTGAAAGCGACCGGTGCCGGTGTGACAGCCACGCTCGCTGCCGGCTGTCTCACCGACCTGACGAGCGGCGGCGGCGGTGATGGCAACGGGAGCGGTGACGGCAGCCCCATCGTCATCTCGGCGCTCGAACCGCTCTCCGGCCCGTTCTCGGTCTACGGCCCTCGACATCGGGCCGGAGCGGAGTTCGCAGCCAAGCAGATCAACGACGAGGGCGGCGTCCGCGACCGGCAGATCCGCATCCGGACGGTCGACACCGCGTCGAACGCGCAGGACGCCGTGAGCGCGTTCACCGAGGCGGTCGAGCAGAACGACGCCGTCGCCGGTATCGGTCCCGGAGCTTCCGAGGTGGGTATCCGGGTCGGCGACGTCGCCGAGCAGAAGGAGGTCCCGCTCTACCTCCACGCGGCCGGTGCCGTGGCGGTCGTCCCGAAAGAAGCACGCTACACGTTCCGGACGGCGCTCCCGGCCACCCCTACCGTCGGCCGTGCGCAGGCCCAACTCGTCGAGGACCGCGGGTACACGGAGATCGGCCTCATCTACGAGGACGGCGTCTGGGGCGACGAGTACGGGGCGGCCGTCGAGGAGTACTTCCCTGACGACATCAACATCACCAGCGACAGCGCGCCCATCCCGCAGACGGACTTCGTCCCGCAGCTTCGGAACTTCCCGGACGACATCGAGGTGTTCCTCGGCACCGCCCACCCGGCGGGTGTGAGCTCCCTCTACCCGCAGATGTACGAGATCGGGCTGGAGCCGGACCTGTTCCTCGGTGCCATCACGCCGATGGAGGCCGACTACAACGCCATGGGCGACAACATCGGCCAGTCGTTCGCCTCGTTCAACCTCACCGACATGTACAGCGACAAGTACGCCGAGCAAGCGTCGGCGTTCAACGAGGACAGCGAGTTCGGGGGGCTGTTCGACCACGCACAGGTCGCGGGCTACACCGCGGTGCAGTTGGTCGCCCAGTCCATCGAGGAGGCCGGGTCGACGGACCCGACGGACATCGCGGAGGCCACCCGGACGGGGAGCTTCGACCTGCTGTACGCGAGTCCCCTGGAGTACACTGAGTGGGGCGAACCGAAGAACACCGTCCAGATCTACAACGGCTTCGACGTCGAGAGCTCACCCGAGTTCTGGTCCGACGGCGCGTTCGCCCCTGTCGAGGAGTTCCGGACGGACCCGCTCCCGGCGTTCGAACCGGGCTCGCTCGACCTCAACTGAGCGCCGAGTCGGCCCCGTCTCTTCTCGCTCTCTCCTCTCCCCGCCAGCGCCGCTGCTCACACCTCGTCTGGTGGTGGAGCAGCGAACTCCCCGTCGTCGAACTCGATGGGCGCTGGCTCCCGGACGACGCGGAGGTCGGAGCGCTCCCGTGCCGCCTCGACGAGCGCTTCCGAGGCGTACAGCCGGTTCAGGTGCATCGTGTCGGTCGCCCGGAGGACGCGGACGGACTCGGGGTCGACGACTCCGATGGTCGACAGCGAGGCGACGAGTCCGGCGCGGTCCGTCTCGACGACGGGCGGGAGTCGAACCCCCCGCGTCGTGCTCGCCGTGATAGCGTTGATGAGCGACTTCGAGGCGTCGATGGCCTCGTAGAGGTCGCGGTGGACGAAGTCGGCCGAGCCGACGCCCATCGCGTTCCCCTTCGTCGTCTCGGTGAGCGAGCGGACGTAGATGCGCTTCACGTCCGGCGCGTCCGGTTCGGGCTCGTTGATGGCGAACGGGCGGCGACCGATGACGTTCGTGTCGATGCCCTGCCCGCTGATGTCCTTGCCCTGCCGGTCGAAGACGACCACGTCCACCTCGTCGAACGGGAGCTTCGGCATGACCTCGTAGGCCGTCTCCAGCAGCTCGCGCTCCCGGTCGAGGAACCCCGACGGCGGGATGCCTTCGAGGATGGTCGTCTCGTCGCGCTGGTCCTCGACGATGGCGACGCCGCCGACGATGGGGAGTGCGTCGAGGAGCTGCGTCGTTATCTCGGGGATCATGTTCCGGAAGCTCCAGTCGACGGCCCAGTCGTGGGCGACTTTCGCGCCGCGCTGTTTTCCGAGGCCGATGACGATCATCTTCGACAGGCCGCTCTCGACGCTCCCGTCGAAGTCGGTGTGGGGCTTGACGCGGTTGACGGGGACGATGGCGTCGGCCTCGGCGGCGACGGCGTCGAAGTACAGCGGGACGCCACGCTCGGGCGTCTCGCCGACCTGCACGACGTCCATGCTCGACCTGACCTCGCAGTCGACCCGCTCCTCGGTGACGCCGAGTGCGGCGAGTTTCTCGCGCTGGCCCTCGGCCGTCGCTCCGCCGTGGCTCCCCATCGCCGGGACGACGATGGGCTCGAACCCCAGGTCGCGGACGCCCTCGACGACGCCAGCGACGATGGTCGGCAGGTTGGCGATGCCGCGACTCCCGACCCCGAGGGCGACGGTGCCGCCGTCGGGGACGTCGTCGAACGGGAGCGAGCGGACTGCCTCCGCCGCTCGTTCGGCGAGGTCGGCCTCCGGAATCGGGTCGCGTTCCCACACCTGCTCTATCAGCCCCATCGCTGGCAGCGGCGTCTCGCCGCAGGTGTCCTCGACGACGCGTTCGGGGACGGTCAGGTCGGGTAGCTCTGGCATGGCTCGGCGGTAGGTGAGGGGCCGATAAATAGCCTCGTGGTGGCGAGCGGGCGGTGATGGTGGTGCTGGCAGGCCCGGTGTGCGGTCACGAGTCAGCTACCTCGGGCGACCGAGACGCGTCACTCGGCCGCCGTCACGAACCGGGGCGTAAGTTCACCACCCGGCGTTTGATGTTGTACCGTTCGAGGTGGCTGTCGACGAACGGGACGACGCCGTCCCGGAAGTAGAGGAACAGGAAGATGAGCAGGACGCCGAAGATGATGGAGCGGTACTCGGCGAAGTTCCTGAGCTGCTGGTCGAGGAGGATGATGACGAACGCGCCGACGAGCGGGCCGTACATCGTCCGCAGTCCGCCGACGATGAGCATGATGAGGATGAGCACGTCGATGGAGTTGAACGAGAACAGCCGCGGCGTCGCGTACCCCGCCAACTGCGCGAAGAACGGCCCCGTGAGCCCCATGACGAACGTCGCGGTGAACCCGGCGATGGTCTTGTACCGGACCACGTCGAGACCGGCGGACTCGGCCGCCACCTCGTCCTGTCGGATCATGTCGAACGCCAGCCCGTACTTCGAGTTCATCAGGAACTGGTAGAACACCATGAGACCGAGGAGGAGCGCCCCCAGGACGTAGAAGAGGACGACGTTCGGACTCACCCCGAGCGCCTCCTCTAGCTGTTCGATACGGAGGCCGGTGAAGGTCAGTCCCGTCACCCCACCAGTGATGGCCCGCTGGCTGTTGATGAGCTCGATGATGGAGAACTGCAGGGCCAGCGTGAGGATGGAGATGACGATGACCGTCAGTTCGCGGATGGCGGCCACGTAACAGACGAGCGCACCGATGAGCGCCGCGACGACGGCTCCGAAGAGGAGCGTCAGCCACGGCGAGACGCCGAGGGCCTCGGCGGAGAGCGCGGTGGTGTACGCGCCGATGCCCGTGACGGCGCCGGTGAACAGGAGCAGCTGGTCGGTGTGGCCGAAGACGATGTTGAGGGAGATGGTGAGGATGGCGTACAGCGCCATCAGGATGAAGATGCGGGAGATGTAGGTCACGCTCTCGCTGAAGAACAGCGGCGGGATGAGCAGGAGGACGACCGCGACGGGCGCGATGCGGCGGAGGTCCCAGTTCATTGGATACCCTCCGGTTTGGCGAGGAGGACCACGATAGCCGCCCCGAACAGCGCGATGGTCGAGATGTACGACCCCAGGAACGCGCTGATGAACGTCGTCAGGATGCCCAGCAGGATACCGGCGACGACGACGCCGAGGATGCTCGTCACGCCGCCGACGATGGAGACGATGACCGCGGTGATGGTGAGGTCGAACGAGTCGGAGACTCCGGCCTCGAACGAGAGGCCGTAGAGGATGCCCGCGAACGCGGCGATACCGATGCTCAGTACGAAGACGAGCGACCGCATCCGGCCCGTGTCGATGCCACAGAGCGTCGCCCCCGTCTCGTCCTGCATGATTGTCCGCGTGGCCATCCCGGTGTACGTCCGACTGAAGAACAGGTACATCGCCAGCAGCGTCACCAGCGAGAGGGCGATGATGGTGACCGAACTCCCCCGGACGACCGTCCCGAACAGGTTGTACGACGAGAACTCCATCGGTATCGAGAACAGCCCCGAGTACTCCAGCGAGAGCACCCCCTGGAGGAGGATGGAGAGGCCGAGCGTCGTGAAGATGCCCAGCAGGAGTCGGTCGTCGCCCTCCGACCGGTAGACGAGCCTGAACAGCGTCTGTTCGGTCGTCAACCCGAGCGCCGCCGTCGCCACGACGGCGATGACCACCGCGGCGACGAGGGGGACCGCTCCGGCCAGTTCGAAGACGATGAGCAGTGCGATGACGCAGAACACGCCGAGCGCCAGGTTCAGGATACCGCCGAGCCCGAACACCAGTGTGATTCCGAGGCCGAGCATCGCGTAGAGGAGACCGATGCTCAGCCCATCGACCAGTAATGCCCCGATACGGGACAGTTGGGCAACTATCATGGACATTCGCTTGAGTCCTGTGCGGACTGGTTTCTTATAGGTTTTGGTGAGGGCAGACCGCAACTGGGCTCAGACGGCGCTCTCAGAACCGCTCGGAGGCGACGTCGGCCGGTAGTGATATTCTCACGCACGGCACCGCGCTCTCTCGTGCACGCTCCCGCTTCGTTGGGTCGTCTCCCGTCCTCGGCGGCGCACGGCTGCGCTACTGGTGCTGACGGTCGCTCGTCGTCCGCCGGTGGCTCACTCCGGGCCGAACCCCTCTATCTCGACGTCGTCGAGGTCGACGCCCGCGTCGGTCAGCGCCGCTCTGGCCTCCTCGACGAACCCGCGGAACCCGAACACGTACGTCTGGACCCCGTCGACGTCGAGCGACCCGACCGCCGAGGCCAGGTCGTCCGAGAGGACGACCGTCGCTCCCGCTTCCTCCAGCGCCGTCAGCCGGCGACCGTGCGGTGGTTCGCTGCCACCGTAGACGACCGTCGCCTCGTGCCCCGTGTCGAGCGCTCGCTCGGCGATACCGACCGCCGGGCCGATACCCGGTCCACCTGCCAGCACGAGGACGTCGCCGTCGTCGGTGTACTGGACGTCGCCGAACGGTCCCTCGACGGTGACGTCGTCGCCTAGCGTCCGCCCTCCCAGCCACGGGCCGAGCGTCCCGTCGGGGTCGACGGCCACGGTCATCTCGAACGTCTCGCCGACCGTCGGCGAGGAGATGGTGTAGTACCCCGACTCCTCCTCGCCGTCGACGGTCGCCCGTACCAGGACGAACTGACCAGGCCGGGCCTCGAACCCGGCCGGTGTCTCGACCTCGATGGCAATCGTGTCGGTCCCGACGGTCTCCAGCCTCGTGATGCTCGACTCGGGCATGTCCACCACACCTGCCGAGTCGGTAATAAAGGTATCCACGCTCTCGGTGTTGCCTGGCGCCCACGCGGTCTCGTCCCCCCGACCGGAGCTTTGATATCGGGTCGTGGTAACTGTGCGCACATGTCGGACCTGAGTGGAAAGACGGCAATCGTCACCGGCGGTGCCAGCGGTATCGGGCGCGGAATAACACTGACACTCGCGGAGAAGGGGGCGGACGTGGTCGTCGCCGACCTGAACGACCAGCCACGGACGCCGGACACGACGCCGACGCTGGAGGCGGTCGACGACGAGACGGACTCGCGGGGCCTGTTCGTCGAGTGCGACGTGACGGACTACGACGACCTCGTCGGAGCGGTCGACGAGGCCGAGGCGTTCGGCGGCGTCGACGTGATGGTGAACAACGCGGGCATCGTCCACTCGGTGGAGTTCTTCGAGACGACCGACGAGGACTTCGACACGCTCGTCGACGTGAACCTGAAGGGGGCGTACTACGGCTGTCAGGCCGCCGGCGAACGGATGCTGGAGAACGGCGGCGGCTCCATCGTCAACGTCGCGAGCACCGCGGCCGACCAGGGGTTCGTCGAACCGGGCTCTATCCTCTACTGCGCCGCGAAAGGTGGCGTGAAGTCGATGACCTACGCCATCGCGGACCTCCTCGGGCCGGAGGTGCGCGTCAACGCCGTCCAGCCGGGGTTCACAGACGAGACCGGACTCGCCGAGAACCACGACCCCGAGGCCGCGACGGCGCGGGCCGAGGAGACGGTGATGGAGCGACTCGGGACGCCCAGGGACGTCGGGAACGTCACCGCGTTCCTCGCCAGCGACCAGGCGTCGTACGTCACCGCGGAGTCCATCCTCGTCGACGGTGGGTGGGTGAACATCGGTGGGCCGTAGTCTGCCGTGGCCCCACCGGCGCGTCGTACCACCGACCGGAGAGTTATAATAGACGGACTGATACCAAGGCGCATGGGCAACGCAGCGTGTCGAGTAGCGTCGGCGTTCGGGAGGGTCCCGTAGATGCCGGAGCTAGTCGAGATGGACCGGGCGATAGCGGAGACGGTCGAGGACGGCCAGAGCCTCTATCTGGGCGGGTTCACCCACCTCATCCCGTTCGCGGCCGGCCACGAGATAATCCGACAGGGACGACGGGACCTGACGCTCGTCAGGGCGACGCCGGACCTCGTCTACGACCAGATGATAGCGGCTGGCTGTGCGAGCGCGGTCACCTTCTCGTGGGCGGGGAACCCAGGCGTCGGGAGCCTGCGGGCGTTCCGTCGCGCAGTGGAGGAGGGCGTCCCGAACGAACTCGCCCTCGAGGAGTACTCGCACTTCGGCCTCGTCACCCGCCTCGCGGCGGGCGCACAGGACCTTCCGTTCCTTCCGCTCCGGACGTACGTCGGGTCGAGCTACCCCGAGCACACCGACGGCATCCGGACCGTCGAGAACCCCTACGACGACGGCCCGCCCGAGATTCCGGTCGTTCCGCCGCTGAATCCGGACATAGCGGTCGTCAGGGCACAGCGGGCCGACGCGGACGGCAACGGACAGCTCTGGGGTATCGTCGGCGAGATGGTCGAGGCCGCCTTCGCGGCCGACACCGTCGTCCTGAGCGTCGAGGAGATCGTCGACTCGGACGTGATTCGGAGCGACCCGAACCGGACGCTGATACCGGGGACGGTGGTCGACTACGTCGTCGAGGAACCGTACGGCTCCCACCCGTCGTACGCGCAGGGCTACTACGACCGGGACAACGACGCCTACCTCGACTGGGACCAGCAGTCGGAGTCCCACGAGACGACCGTCGAGTGGCTCGACGAGTGGGTGTACGGCGTCGACAGTCGACGGGAGTACCTCGCGAAACTGGGTACCGAGCGGTTCCTCGACCTGCAGCCACGGTCGAACTACGGGACGCCCATCGACATGGGGGAGTACTGAGATGACGGACTACACCGACACCGAACTGATGGTCAGCCGAGCGGCGACGGAACTGGAGAACGGCGACACGACGCTGGTCGGCGTCGGCGTCCCGAACCTCGCGTGCAACCTCGCGAAGCGGACGCACGCCCCCGACCTGGAGATGGTGTACGAGTCGGGGACCATCGACTCCAACCCCTCGAAACTGCCGCTGTCCATCGGGGACCCGGTGCTCGCGACGAACGCCCGCAGCATCGTCCCGATGGTACAGGGCTTCGGCTACTACCTGCAGTCCGGTCGCATCGACGTCGGGTTCCTCGGCGGTGCACAGATCGACCGGCACGGCAACATAAACTCGACGGTCATCGGGGAGTACGACGACCCGACCGTCCGACTCCCGGGGAGCGGCGGGGCCTGCGAGATAGCGAGCAACACCCACCGTACCATCGTCATCACGCCACACAGCGAGCGCCGCTTTCCCGAGGAGGTGGACTTCGTGACGAGTCCGGGCTACGTCGGGGGTCGTCAGAACCGAAAGGACCTCGGTCTCAGAGGCGGCCCCGAGGCGGTCATCACGGACATGGCGGTGATGCGGTTCGACGACGAGGGCGAGATGTACGTCGAGTCGCTCCATCCCGGCGTCGAGCGTGAGGCGGTCCAGGACGCGACCGGCTGGGACCTCCAGTTCGCGTCGGACCTGGAGACGACCGACCCCCCGACGGACCGGGAGGTCGCGCTCATCCGAAACGAACTCGACCCAGACGGCATCTACACCGGGTAGCCGGCTGTCCCGAGCGATAGCCCTCGCGACCCGGTGACGCGTCGAACATTGTTCGGGGAATCCCCGTCGCGGTATTTTTCAGCAAAGGTTATGACGGGGGCCACGTTACTGTTGAGTTGTATCATACCATGCCAGACATCAATGGGATACACCACGTAACGGCGTTCTGTGACGACCCGCAGGTGAACCACGACTTCTTCGTGGACGTGCTCGGTCTGCGATTCGTCAAGCGAACCGTCCGGTTCGACGTCCCGGAGAAGATCTACCACCTCTACTACGCCGACGAGACGGGGACGCCCGGCACCGTCGTGACGTACTTCCCGATGACCAACATGCCGATGGAGGAGGGCATGGTGGGCAAGGGGATGATGAGTTCGGTCGGCCTGACGATTCCCGAAGGCTCCGTCGACTACTGGACCGACCGCTTCGAGGACCACGATGTCGAGTACACGGTCGAAGAGCGCTTCGACGAGACGGCCATCGGGTTCACCGACCCGGACGGCCTCCCCTACGAACTCGTCACGGGCGAGTCCGACATCGAGCCGTGGACCGGCGACAGCGATGTCCCGGCCGAACACGGCATCCGCGGGATGTTCAACACGACGCTCCACTCGTCGGACCCGGCCGGGACGATGGACGTCCTCGAGGTCATGGGCTGGGACTGCATCGGCGAGGCGACCCACCCGCAGGCGGGTGACCGCTTCCGCTACGAAGCGCCCGGTGACGCGCCGTGTGGCCGGTACGTCGACGTCCTCATCCGTCCGAACGCGCCGACCGGCGTGATGGGCATCGGGACGTACCTCCACGTCGCGTTCCAGGTGGAGAACGACTGGGAGCAGGACCAGATAAGCGACGACCTCCGGGAGAACGGCTACATCACCACCTCGCGGAAGGACCGCGACTACTTCCACTCGCGGTACATCACCGAACCCGGTGGAGCCATCTTCGAGTACGCGACGATGGGTCCCGGCTTCGACATCGACCAGGACCCCTCCGAGTACGGCGACGAACTGAAGGTGCCGGAGTGGCTGGACGTCGACATCGAGCGCATCGAGGAGATGCTGCCGACGCTCGACACCAAGCGAAACCGGTAGACCGGTCGTCCCTCGTCCCCATTCTCTGCCGACGGTTTTTCTGGACCCCTCTCCGTTCTTCACTACCCCTCTCACTCCCGCTCGCGCGTTCTCTCGTCGCTTCGCCCCTCGTTTCTCGCTCCTGTCCCCTCGGGTCGACGCCAAGGCTTATTGCCTGCTGCTCGGTAGCGAGTGGCATGCGTGCAGCACGGTACTACGGGCCGCAGGACGTCCGCGTCGAGGAGGTCGAACCGCAGTCGCTCGGGCCGAATCAGGTACGCGTCGAGGTGGCGGCGTGTGGCATCTGTGGCTCGGACCTCCACGAGTACGCCGCCGGACCCATCACCATCCCCGACTCCCCGCACCCGGTCACCGGCGAGTCGCTTCCCATCACCATCGGCCACGAGTTCGCCGGCACCGTGACGGAGGGGGGCGACGGCGCCGAGGTCTCCACTGGAACCGAGGTCGCGGTCAACCCCATCGTCTGGTGTGGCGACTGTCGGTACTGCGCCGAGGGGAACTACCACCTCTGCGCTTCGGGCGGGTTCGTCGGCCTCTCGGGCGGCGGTGGCGGGTTCGCCGAGAACGTCGTCGTCTCGGCCGACCAGGTCGTCCCGCTCCCGGAGGCGGTGCCCGTCGAAGTCGCGGCGCTCGCCGAACCGTTCACCGTCGGCGTCCACGCCGTCGAGCGTTCGGGGCTCGGTCTGGGCGACAGCGTCGCCGTGTTCGGGAGCGGTCCCATCGGTCTCGCCGTCGTGCAGGCCGCGGCTGCCACTGGTGCAGACCCGGTCTACGTCTCCGAACCGAACCCCCACCGACGCGAGTTGGCTGAAGAGTGCGGTGCCGACGAGGTGCTCGACCCCACCGCGACCGACCCGGTGGAGTACCTGACCGAACGGACTGATGGCGGTGTAGACGTGACCTTCGAGGTCGCTGGCGTCGAACCGTCGCTGAATCAGGCGCTCACTAGCACCCGGTCGGGAGGGACGACGACCATCGTCAGCCTGTTCGAGGAGGCGGTGTCGATTGAGCCCATCCACCTCGTGACCGCCGAACGCACCGTCGTCGGCACGGCGGCGTTCCACGGCGGCCCACGCTCCGCCGAGGAGTTCGGGGTCACGCTCGAGAAGTTTGCCTCGGGTGCCTTCGACCCGGAGCCGCTGATCACGTCGCGAATCGACCTGGGCGACGTCGTCGACGAGGGGTTCGAGCGACTGCTCGACGAGGAGAGCGACGCGGTGAAGGTCCTCGTCGAGCCGTAGCCAGCGACGAAACGAGAGTACGGAGGACTACTCCGGACAGAACATCTGGACGGGGCCGTTCGAGTGCGTGATGTTCAGTTCGAGTTCGTTGACGACGCTGAGCAACAGGTCGGGTATCTCCTCCGTGAGTCGCTGTTCGCTCATCCGGTGACGGGGGCCACAGACCCCACACGCGCCGACGACGTTCCCGTCGGGGGTCAGCGGAACCGAGACGGCTTCCAGGCCGTTCGTGCTCTCCTCGCGGTTCAGTGCGAACCCCTGTTCCCGGATCGTCTCCAGTTCCTCGAGCAGTTCGTCCAGGTCGGTGATCGTGTTCTCGTTGGCGGCTGGCAGGCCGACCCGGTCGACGAGTCCCCGAACCTCGGCCTCCGAGAACTGCGAGAGCATCGCCTTCCCGCCGGCCGTCTGGTTCATGAAGAGGCGGCGACCCAGGCGGGTTCGCGTGTGGACGCCGTTGCTCCCGTTCTCCCGGAACAGCGTGATCACCCGGTCTTTCTCCGGGATAGCGAACAGGGCGACCTCGTTCGTCGTCTCCGCCAGGTCCTGGATCTGCGGTTTGATCAGCTCCGACCCGATGTAGTTCGCGCGGAGGTAGCCACCGTAGTCGAGGAAGCGGAACCCCAGCGTGTACTGGTGGCCACGCTTCACGACGAAGTCGTGGCCCATCAGCGTCGTGAGGTGTTTGTACACGGCGCCCTTCGACAGTCCCGTCGCGTCCACGATGTCGGTGACTCGTCCACCACCCATCGCTTTCAGCGCCTCGACGATCTCGAACGACGTCTCGACGGCCTGGACGCCGTTCTTCGACCCCGCGGAGTTGTGTTGGTCGTTGGCTTGCCCCATGACCCGAACCAGCACCCACTACCAGAAATATTTTACCATGGGTAAACCGATTCCTGGCTCCGTTTGTATTGGGTAACCACATCCATATATTCGATGTACGTGTGATGGAGACGAACGCCAGCCGCCGACCGGCGGTCGGAACAGAGTGTAGCACGAGCACGTTGGACAGCCACTCTCGCGGTCGTCACCCTGTCGCTCGACCGTGGAAGCACAGAATAGCCGCAGAGTGGTACCTCGATGGCTGTCGTACACCAACTCGCTGGCGGGACGGAATCTACTTGAGAGCCGGCGAGGGCGGTCAGGCGGCGCGAACTGTTCCTCCGCGACCACGCGGGCGATCCCTCGGGACGAGAAGACGTACCAAAATCGGTTTCACTGTCAGATATTGCCGTTCCCGAGACGAAATATGTGACTTTACTCCTGTCTGCCTCCAAACCATACGAAAATACGAAATATAGGCCGAATAAGACGCAATTCGTATTTTATAACGGGGTAAACTCGTCAAATGGTGCTTTCTATCCCTCGTGTACAGTATCGGGTGCGAGAATGACTCATGAAACGACCAAACGCTGGTGGGGTCCGTCGGAGCAGTGAGATGGCGACAGCGGTCGGCACAGTTGCTTCTGGATAACGAAAATAGGCTTGTTACGAGGGGGCTGTCTCGTTATCGAGTGGTGCCGGCGACCGTATCGATTCGCTCCCGAAGAGTACTCCAGATGAGATTTCAGGTTATAACAGGAATACTGTTGTTATGAACGCTGGTGGTCTCCGGCTCTGAGTTCGTCGGACCGGGCACTCGAAGAGTCGTCTTCGACCACTGTGACTGGCATTCGGTGATCGCACCTTCGACCGTCGCACGTGGTGTGGTGGTGAATGACATTCTGTACGAAATATGGGAACTCGGCTGAACCACCCTACGTCGAATCCGATAACGGTATGATACGAAAAGGGTGGTAATAGAAATTACTGAAGAGGCGTTCGACGAATCGGGAATCACCGGGCCTAATCATCGATCGTAAAAGACCGTTCGAATATCGCGAACACTGACAGAAGTCGATAGATACGACTGTCCTCACCGTCGAGATACACTTACGACTACTCTCGAGCGCTCACGGTTCGCGAAGCGGGAGGCCAGAGGCAAAATTACTGAACGTATATCGTTCAGTGCGGTAGTCGTCGTGAATATCGTCAGTGCACCGATCGATGAAGATGTCGGTGTCGGTCGAGGGGGTTCATTGGTTACCATTGTCGAGGGGGGATGGTCTCGTCTCACCTCATCGTACTCGAATCGGACAGTAGAGCAAGATACGGGACGCATTTTGGGACCTCGCCTCCTGCAGTTCCTCTGAGGGTTCTCTCACTGATTCGTCCTAGCACTGGTCGAACGGGACGTGATGGTGGGGAACCGACCGGTCCAGCCGGTGAGAACATCGTTTCACATATACCGAACCGTTATTGTCCATCGGAACGACGCATACTCTATGACCGCCCCCTCCCCTGGCCGGGAACTGACGACGGTGACGACCGCGATCGACGTTCTGGAGTACGTCAAACAGTGCAACGGGGCGACGATGGCCGAACTCGCCGAGGAGTTCGGCGTCGCGAAGAGTACGATCCACGGGTACCTGTCTACGCTGGAACGGAACGGGCTCCTCGTTCGCGAGGACAACGAGTATCTGCTCGGTCTCCGACTCGCGAACCTGGGTGAACACGCCAAGGTAAGGAACGAACTGTATCCGTTCGCGGAGTCGAAGGTGGGACGGTTGGCCGACCGACTCGACGAGGGGGCGAACTTCCTCGTCCCCGAGGGCGACCGGATGATCGGGCTGTACTGCAAGCAGAACAACCCGAGAGACCCGATATTCACCGTCGGCGAGTACTTCGATCTCCACAACACCGTCAGCGGGAAGGCGGTGCTCGCGGAGCTCCCCGACTCCCGACTCGAAGCGACGCTCGACCGCATCGAACTGGAAGCGACCACGCCCAGGACGATCACGGACCGGGCGGAACTCCGGACCGAGATAGAGCGAGTCCGCGAACAGGGGTACGCGACCATCGACGGCGAACTGGTCGAGGGACTCCGGTCCGTCGGTGCGGCCGTCACGTACCCCGATGGGCGCATCTTCGGCGCGTTCGGTGTCGGCGGTCCCGAGTACCGTATCGACGACCAGCGACTCCGCTCGGAGTTCGTCGCCGTACTGCTCGAGGTCGTGAACGAACTGGAGGCCGACATCGAGCGGGAACTGCAGGAGGAGTCCACCGTCGACTGACGGCGTGAGCGGCTACCGGCACGGCACCGATTCCGCCGAATCTCGCCGTATCGTTCCCCAACACAGGTTTTTTGTACGGGAGTATCGACGCTACGGGTAGATGGCGTACATCGTCCGGATGCCCAAGATGGGCGTAGAGATGCAGACGGGGATTCTCCTCGACTGGCACGTCGAAGAGGGCGACGCCGTCGAGGACGGCGACGTGCTCGCGGAGATCGAATCCGAGAAGACGACCGCCGAGGTCACCGCCCGCGAGAACGGCGTGTTCCGCCACAGAGTGCTGGAGGCGGGCGTCGAGGTCCCCCCGGGCACCGCACTGGGGGTCGTCGCGGACGCCGAGGCAGCTATCGACGACCTGCTGGCCGACATCGAGGAGGAGAACGGCGAGGTCGACGCGGCGACGGGCGGGGCGTCCGCAGATACCGCGGCCACCGCGGTGACCGACGACCAGGGACAGTCGCATGGGGGGTCGGAGTCGTCGCGCGTGGCGCAGTCGTCGGCTGGCGGCCCGTCGACCGAGCAGCCAGCCGCGGGTGAGTCGACCGGCGACGGGCGGGCGACGCCGAAAGCGCGGCGACGGGCGTCCGAGGCCAATCTGCCGCTGTCGTCGGTCAGTGGCTCCGGTCCGAAGGGTGCGGTGACCGAGGCGGACGTGACCGCTACGCTCGACAGCGGTTCGTCGTCGGCCCCGGGCGGGGCCACGGTCGAACGAGCCGGGTCGACCGCGGCACCGGCGACGCCCCGGGCCAGGAAACGGGCGTCTGATCTGGGTGTCGACCTTGCGACGCTGTCGGGGAGCGGGCCCGGGGGAGCGATCCGCGCAGCCGACGTCGAGTCGGCCGGTGAGGGAGGCACGTCCGCGACCCAGCAGACATCCGGTGACGAGGTCACGTCGGTCTCGTCGGGCCAGGACGGGCGGACGCTGGTCGAAGAGCGGCCGCTCGGCGGGATGCGCTCGACCATCGCTCGACGGTTGAGCGGGAGCTGGGAGGCTCCACACGTCACCGTCGACAGGCGCGTCGACGCCGAGGCGCTCCTCCGGGCGAGTTCGGCGGCCGACGACGTCGTGTCGGTCTCCGACATCTTGCTGAAGGCGGTCAGCGTCACGCTCGGCGAGCACCCGGCGTTCAACGCGACGTTCGAGGACGACACCCACCGACTGTACGAGGAGCACAACGTCGGCGTCGCCGTCGACGTCGACGCCGGACTGGTGACGCCGGTCCTGCGGGACGTCGAGTCGAAGACTGTCACCGAGATCGCGTACGAACGCGGCTCACTGACGGAGCGAGTACAGGGCGGCCGACAGCGTCCGGGCGACCTCCAGGGCGGGACGTTCACGGTCTCGAACCTCGGCGTGTTCGGCGTCGACACGTTCACGCCCATCATCAATCCGCCGCAGGTCGCCATCCTCGGCGTCAACGCCATCCGCGAGGACCCCGCCCGGACGGAGACGGGCA
This sequence comes from Halomarina salina, assembly GCF_023074835.1. Taxonomy (NCBI): domain Archaea; kingdom Methanobacteriati; phylum Methanobacteriota; class Halobacteria; order Halobacteriales; family Natronomonadaceae; genus Halomarina; species Halomarina salina. The sequence continues at coordinate 138,102 of NZ_JALLGW010000003.1, read as the reverse complement.
TCGAGTTCAGACGGACCATCGGGTTCAGCCTCTCGTTCGACCACCGGGTCGTCGACGGGGCCGACGCGGCGCGGTTCCTCGACACGCTCGCCACGACGCTCGAAGACGCCCCCGACCTCGTCTGACGGTTCTCCCACGCGCTCGGGACCCTCACCATCGAAACCACTATGTGCGAACGTAGGCAATCGATTCTCGATGACGCAGATTGACTTCGGCACAGCCGACGGTACCGTCGAGGCACTCCGTCGGATGCTCCTCGCGCGGGAGTTCGAGGACACCGTCCAGGACCGGTTCGCCGACGGAGAGATACCCGGTTTCGTACACCTCTCGCAGGGCCAGGAGGCGGTCGCGGTCGGCGTCTGCGGGACGCTCACCGTCGACGACTACATCACCAGTACGCACCGAGCGCACGGCCACAGTATCGCGAAGGGACTCGACCCCGACCGGGCGCTGGCCGAACTGTACGCGAAGGAGACGGGGTACTGCGAGGGGAAGGGTGGGTCGATGCACGTGGCCTCCCTCGAAGAGGGGATGCTCGGTGCGCAACCCATCGTCGGCGCGAGCGCCCCGCTGGCGGTCGGTGCCGGTATCACCGCCCAGTACGAGGACGCGGACTGGATCTCCGTCGCGTTCGTCGGTGACGGCGCCACCGCTGCCGGGCAGGTCCACGAGGCGTTCAACCTCGCCGCCACGTGGGGCCTGCCGGTCGTATTCGTCGTCGAGAACAACCTCTACTCGGAGGGGATGCGGTTCGACGAGCAGCACAACGTCGAGGACCTCGCTGACATGGCAGCGAGCTACGGCATCCCCGGCGAGATCGTCGACGGACAGGACGTCGAAGCGGTACACGACGTGATGGCAGAGGCGAAGGCGCGCGCCCTCGCCGAGGGACCGACGCTGATCGAGGCGAAGACCTACCGCTACCGGGGCCACTTCGAGGGCGACCAGCAGCCCTACCGTACCGACGAGGAGATCGAGGAGTGGCGTGAACACCGCGACCCCATCCGGAACTACGCCGACACCCTCCTCGACGAGGGTGTCATCACCGAGGACGACTACGAGGCGCTCCGGAACGAGGTCGAGGCCGTCATGGAGGAGGCACTGGCGTTCGCCAGGGAGAGCGAGGAGGCCCCCGCAGAAGCGGCGTACGACGACGTGTTCGTCGACGCAGTGCCCGACGTCGAGGCGCACAGGAGTCGACTCGCGCGCGAGGAACCGGACTGGGGGGCGTACTGATGGCCCAGTCCGACGCGCGCAGCGGCGACGGCACCGAGACGATGACCGTCCGCGAGGCCATCCGGCAGGGGCTCCGCGAGGAGTTACAGCGCGACGAGCAGGTGATGCTGTACGGGCAGGACGAACGCGACGGCGAGTCGTTCGAGGTCACCGCTGGCCTCTACGACGAGTTCGGCGGTCGACGCGTGAAGAACACGCCCATCAGCGAAGCGGCACAGGTCGGTGCCGCCGTCGGTGCGGCGGCGACCGGCCTCCGACCGGTCGTCGAACTCAGCTTCTCGGATTTCATCGGGGTCTGCTTCGACCAGATCATGAACCAGGTCGGAAAGACCCGGTACATGTACGGCGGCGAGAGCGAGGTACCGCTCGTCCTCCGCGCGACGGAGGGTGGGACCGTCAGCGCCGCGGCCCAGCACTCCGGGACCGTCCACACGCTCGTCTCCCACCTGCCCGGCATCAAGGTCGTCGCGCCCGCGACGCCAGCGGCAGCGAAGGGCCTCATCAAGGAGAGCATCCGGTCGGACGACCCGGTGATGTTCTTCGAGAACAAGTCCATCTACAGCGAACGCGGCGAGGTGCGCACTGGCGAGCAGACGGTGCCACTGGGCGAGGCGAGCGTCGAACGGACCGGCGATGACGTCACCGTCGTCGCCACCCAGCGACTGTTCGGCGAGGCGATGAACGTCGCCGACGACCTGGCCGGCGAGGCGGACGTCGAGGTCATCGACCCGCGGTCGCTGTACCCGCTCGACACCGAGACGATACTGGACAGCGTGGCGAAGACGGGTCGGCTGGTCGTCGCCGACGAGAGCCCGATGTCCTACGGGTTCCACGCCGAGGTGATGGCCCGGGTGATGGAGGAGGGGTTCTTCACGCTCGACGCCCCGCCACAGCGCGTGGGCGTCGCCGACACGCCGATACCGTTCGCGCCGGGCCTCGAAGCAGAGGTGCTGCCGAGCGCTCCGGATGTCGAACGCGCCGTTCGTCGCGTTCTCTGAGGGCCGAGAGTGGGGTCGTCGGACTCGACGACCGTCCCCGAGACGAGGCGGCCGCTGTGCCCCGCTTCGTTCGGGTTAGCTGGTGTGAATCGCTTCGTCGAGAGCGTCGGCACACGCCTCCATCACCGCCTCCGACAGCGTCGGGTGCGGGTGGACGGTCGCGCTGACGGCGGCCGGAGAGAGACCCGCCTGGATCGCGACACAGAGTTCGCCGACGAGTTCGGAGGCGTCCGCACCGACGACCTGCGCGCCGAGAATCGCGTCGCTCTCCGCGTCGACGACGACGCGGACGAATCCTTCTTGGCTGTCGGCGGTCAGCGCCCGGCCGTTAGCGCCGAACGGCATCTCCCCGACGACGGGGGAGTAGCCAGCGTCGTCGGCGTCCGTCTCCGAGAGGCCCACTGTGGCGACCTCGGGGTCGGTGAAGATGACGGCGGGTATCGTCCGATTCGCCATCGACGCGTCCTGGCCGGCGAGCACCTCGGCCGCGACGTGGCCCTCCGCGCTCGCCTTGTGCGCGAGCATCGGTTCGCCGGCGACGTCGCCGATGGCGAACACGTGGTCGAGGGACGTCCGGCACCGCTCGTCGACGTCGACGAACCCGCGCTCGGTCGTCTCGACGCCGAGATGCTCCAGTCCGGCGGTGTCGGTCACGGGCTGGCGACCGACGGCGACGACGACCCGGTCGGCCTCGTGGTCCGTCTCGGTGCCGTCCTCTGCCGCCGTCGAGACCACTACGCCCGACGAGCCGACCGTACAGCCCGTCGCTCGCTGCCCGAACGCGAACTCGACGCCGAGCGATTCGAGGTGCTCGCGGAGCAGCCCCCGTAGCTCGTCGTCCCAGCCGGGGAGGACGTCGTCCTCGAACTCCACGACGCGGACCTCGGTCCCGAGCTTCGCGAACAGGGTCGCCAGTTCGAGGCCGATGTACCCCGCCCCGACGACGACCAGGCGTCGCGGGACGTCGGCCATCGAGAAGACGTCACGCGAGGTGAGGACCGCCTCCTCGTCGAACGGGAACGTCTCCAGTTCGACCGCTCGGCTCCCCGTCGCGACGACCGCACGGTCGAACGCGAGGTCGTTGTCGGTCCCGTCGGGCGTCGTCACCGTCGCGCTGTGCTCGTCGACGAACCGGGCGTGACCGTCGACGAGGTCGACGCCCGCTCCGCGGCAGAGCGCCTTCACGCCGTCGGTGAGCCGGGCGACGACGCCCGCCTGCCACTCCAGGAGTTCGTCCCAGTCGACGTACGGGTCGGCGTAGATGCCCATCGACTCCCGGTGGCCTGCGTCGTGGACGACGTCGGCCGCCGACAGCAGCGCCTTCGACGGGATACAGCCGTAGTTCAGGCAGACGCCGCCGAACGCGTCAGCGTCCACGAGCGTCACGTCGAGTCCGAGCTGTCCGGCCCGAATCGCGGCGACGTACCCGCCGGGGCCAGCACCGACTACCAGGACGTCCGTCTCCGTGGGGGGTGAGGACATTGTCACCGGATAGGTCACTCGCGCGGTGATAGTTCTTGTGTTCCACGGGGCGTCGCCGGGTCGGTAGGCGACTCGCCGCACGTCGCACTGGCGAGGACCGCCGTCTCCCGCCGCACGCTCACCTGATGGTGTAACCGCCGTCGACGACGAGCGTCGTCCCGGTCACGAACGACGTCAGGTCCGAGGAGAGCGCCACGACCGCTCGACCGATGTCGGCGGGGTCTCCCATCCGCCGGAGGGGGATGTCGTCTCGGGCGACCGACCCGTGGCCGTCGCCGTCGTTGAGCCCGCTCATCGTCTCCGTCTCGGTCGGACCGGGGCAGATGGCGTTGACCCTGACGCCTCGCGGCCCGTACTCCTCGGCGACGTGCTTCGTGAGGCCGATGACGCCCCACTTCGACGTGGTGTAGTGTGCGCCCGCCAGCACGCTGATGCGCTTGCCCGCTATCGAGGAGATGTTGACGATGGACCCGCCACCCGAGCGGGCGATGAGGGGCGCACCGGTCGAACAGCAGTGGTGGACGCCGTCGAGGTTGACCGACATCACCCGCCGCCACCCCTCGGGCGATATCTCGTCGTACTCCGCGGGGTCGATGATGGCCGCGTTGTTCACGAGGACGTCGAGACCGCCGAACCGGTCTTCGACCTCGTCGAACAGCAGTTCGACCTCGTCGGGGTCCGAGACGTCGGCTTCGAGCCCGACCACCTCGCCTCCGGCGTCGGTCAGGTCCGCCGCCGTCTCCTCCAGCTGGTCACCGTCGACGTCGTTGACGACGACGGTACAGCCGTACGACGAGAGCGTCTCCGCGATTCCGCGACCGATTCCCCGGGCTGCACCGGTCACCAGCGCTGTCCGTCCGTCGAACTCGCTCCTGCTCACACTCATCTATGGCTTGCGACAGGGTCGACCCTGATAAATCCTCGTTTCGACCCAGCGTTTACGAGAGCGGGTCGGAATCCCGCGTCGGCGTCACTCGGCGTCGACGGGCGGGACGTCGTACCCGTCGGCGATGCGACTCGCTGCCGCTTCGAGGCGGTCGAGGTAGTCCGGGAGGTCCGCTGCCAGTATCGGGTTGCCGTGGATGGGTGCGACCGCCGACACCTCGTACCGGTCGAAGATGTCGTCGAGCGCTCGCCGGAGTTTGGCGGGGTCGACGTACCGGAGCCAGACGAGGTTCTCGGCGTGGTACCGGTAGATGGCCTCGACCGGAACGCCACCGTCGAACTCCGTCGAGAGGCGGTCGCACCCGTCGTCGTGGTAGTTGCCGAACCCGTCGGCGGTGAACAGCACCTTCGACTCGTCGTCGTGTATCCACGTCGTGTGCGAGCGGTCGGCGAGCGGGGGGTCGACGAACGAGAACGTCCGCCCGAGGACGTCGAGGTCCTCCCCGATGACGCAGCGCCGGGCGTCGCTGAGCCCCTGGATGGCCGGCGACCCGGAGGAGGCGACCAGTTCGACGTCGGCCCACTCCTCGCGGAACGGTTCGACGTTCGCGGAGTGGGGGTAGTCCGAGTGCGAGAGGAGTATCGCGTCGATGCCCGCGCCGTCGGTCGCCGCCTCGATGGCAGACCGTATCTCCGCCTCGTGGTGGAACGAGCCGGAGTCGACGAGGAGGTACGAGCCGTCGTGTTCGACCAGGTAGACCGAGACGTGTTCGTGGTGGCCCTCGACCGGGTGACAGACCGACAGCCACTCCACCGTCGGGGTGAGTCGTCGCGCCATCCTCGTCACCCCAGCGCCCCGATGCGGTCGCGTCGTTCGATCTCGGCGACGACGTCGGTCATCCGTTCGAGGTACTCCGTCGCCCGCTCCCGGATGACGAGTCCGTGCGTCGGGAGCACCAGTTCGGGGTCGTACGTCTCGACGACCCGGCGTATCTCGCGCTGGACCTTCTCGACGTCGACGTACTGGTGCCAGAACAGGACGCGGCCGTGGAACTCGACGAGCTGGTCGAGCGCGAGGTCGCCGTCGAGTTCGTCGACGCAGGTCAGTCGGTCGGCGTGGAGGTGTGGGAACCCCATCCAGTCGACGGGGAGCAGCATCTCGCGGGTCCGTTCGGTCATCCACAGCGAGACGGGCGCGTCGAGGAACGTCGCCTCGTGGAAGGCCACCTCGAACCCGCCGAGGTCGATGTCGTCGCCCTCGCCGACGTGCATCGCCTCGTCGAGGTGGTAGAGGTCGTGGCCGTTCCCGTACCGCGGCGCGACGAGCGTGACGTCGTCGTACGCGTCGCGGATGGCCGACGCGTTGCCAGCGTGGGGGACGTCCGGGTGCGAGACGACGAGGTAGTCGAGCGACCCGCCGTCGAGCGCGTCGTCGAGCTCCGCGAGTATCTCGTCACGGCTCGCTGGCGAGAGTGTGTCGAACAGCAGCGACTGTTCGCCCTCGAACAGGTACGCACACTGCGGTATCCGGACCGCCGCCCCCGGCTCGTACCAGTCCGGGCCGTCCCCGTCTTCGACGACCATCCCGCGCCGGTCCGGCCCCGGTTCGTAGAACCAGTGGAGTCCGGGCAGTACCTCCCGACCCATCAGTCCGTCCTCCCGGGCCGTCGGCGTCGACGGGGTGTCTCTGCTGGGCGCTGCCTCCGTGCTGCTGTCGAACGCCACGGGCGACGGCGGGGCCGTCCGCGGGCGGGTCGAGTGCGTGGTAGACGAGTCATCGGTGGGTCCCCGGCATCCTGCCGCGGGTGCGTTCTACGTGACCCCACCGCACAATAAGCGTACGTGAACTGGCCGCGGCGTTCCGGGCTGTCGGTACGTCGGCTGGCGTTCGTCGGTCGGGGTCGTCGGACCGGGCCCGTCAGGCGTCGCCCGGGTCCGTCCCGTCCGGGGTGAGCGCCGCGTGGACGAGGTCCGGGTCGTACTCCTCGCCCGGGAGCTGGCGGCGGATGGCCGTCTCGGCGTCGTCGACGGGGAACACGTGGGAGTTGATACGGGCGACTGCCTCCGCGTTCCGGCCGAGGATGTCCATCGCCCGTTCGACGTCGAGGGCCTGGCCACGGCCGCCGAGCAGCGATATCTCGTCGACGACGACCCGGTCGAGGTCGACCGACACCGGTTCGCCCGACATCCCGACGAGGACGACCGTCCCCCGCTCCCGGACGACGTCGATACCGAACTGGAGCGCGGGCGCGGACGGTGCGGCGACGACCACCACGTCGTACCCGTCAACGATAGCCCGTGCCTGCTCGACCGCACCCTCCTGGTCGGAGAAGACGGTGTGGGTCGCACCGAGCTCCTCGGCCACCGAGAGCTTCGTCGCGTCGGCCTCCAGTCCGAACGCCGCGATGGGTGCCGCGCCCGCCTCGCTGGCGACGACGGTGGCCGCGAGTCCCTGTGCGCCGGGGCCGACGACGGCGACGCTGTCGCCCGCGGTGACGCCGCCCTTCGTGAGCACCCACCGGACGCCGTTCCCGACCACGGTGCCGAGACAGGCCGCACGCGGCGGGACGGCGGTCGCGTCGTGGACGCGGGAGTCCGGGTCGAGGTACATGTAGTCGCCGTAGCCGCCCCACAGGTGCGGAGGCTCGTCGGCGGAGATGGTCACGCCGTAGGCCCGTCCCTCCTCGCACATGTGGTAGTTCCCGCTCAGGCAGTTCCGACAGCGCCGACACGGGACGTACGGTTCCGGCACTACGCGGTCGCCGACGGTCACGTCCCACGCGTCGAGTGTCGCCGGGTCGCCGTCCACGATACGCCCGACCACCTCGTGCCCGAGGACGACGGGAGCGGTCCCCATCGCCGACTTCCCCCCGTAGAGGCCGACGTCGGTCCCGCAGACCGACGTCATCTCGACCTCGAGCAGTGCTCCCTCGGTGACCGACTCGGGGCGCTCGAACGTCCGCGGTTCGAGGCGGCCCGGCTCCGCCAGTACCATCGATGTCGTCTGCATGGTGACGACTCGACGAACCGTCGGCACCGGTATGAGTGTTCCTCCCACTCGACCGGTCCCCGGACCCTCCATCGACCCCGTCCGTCCGACGGGTGTTTTTTGCTCCCCGGGCGGGAGGAGAGGGCATGGACGAGCTATCGGCGGCCGAACTCGACGAGTTGAGCGACGCCATCGGACTCCCGGTGGACGACGCGGAGATGGACGACCTCGTTGCGACGGTCGCGACGCTCCGCGAGGACCTCGACGAGGTGGACGCCCTGCCGACGGCGGGGACGGTGTCGGTGAGCGAGCGCCGGTGGTCGCCCCCGGAGTCGAACCCCTACAACGCCGTCTCACGGTGGTGTGACGTCCCACCGACGGCGGACCACTCCGGGGAACTCTCGGGGGTCGAGGTCGGTCTCAAGGAGATCATCGCCGTCGCCGGCGTGCCGATGGAGTGCGGGTCGGGGGCGATGGCGGGGTACGTCCCTCGTCGGGACGCGACGGTCGTCGACCGACTCCGCGAGGCGGGGGCAACCGTCACGGCGACGCTCGCACTCGACGAGTTCGCCGGCAGCGCCAGCGGCACGACGGGGGTCGACGGCCCGATTCGGAACCCCCACGACCCCGACCGGACTGCGGGGGGGTCCTCGGGCGGGAGCGCGGTCGCCGTCGCCACGGACGACGTCGACGTCGCGCTAGGAACCGACACCGGCGGCTCGGTCCGTATCCCGGCGTCGTTCTGCGGCGTCGTCGGACTGAAACCCTCCTACGGGCTGGTTCCACTGACCGGAGTCGGCGAGAACACGTACACCCTCGACCACGTCGGCACCTTCGCGGACTCCGTCGAGACGACGGCGCGCGTCCTTGACGTGCTCGCGGGCCGTGGCGAGGCGGACCCGGCGAGCCTCCAGGCGGCTGGCAGAGCGGGCTACCGGGTCGGGAACTACGAGGAGGCCGCCGGGACGGGGAGCGTGGGGGAGGTGACGGTCGGCGTCCTCGAAGAGGGGTTCGGCGACGGCGTCTCGGCGGCCGTCGCCGACCACACGCGAGCGACCGTCGACGGACTCGACGCCGAGGGGGTGGCCGTCGAGTCGGTCTCCGTCGAGCACTTCGCCGCCGGGAGGGCGGTCAAGAACCTACTCAGTCTCACCGAACTCGCGACGCTCTGGCGCGACGGCGGGGTGCCGTACCGGCGAGCGAGCGTCGTCGACGACGGCTACCGGGCGGGGTTCGCCGCCCGGTCGCGCGCGTCGGGCCGACGACTCAGCACGTGGTACAAGAGCAAGCTCCTCGCCGGAGCGGCTCTGGTCGAGCGCGACCACGGCCTGCGGTACGGGAGAGCGCAGGCGGCCCGCGACCTGCTCGCGCGCGAAGTCGCCGACGCCCTCGACGGCGTCGACTGCCTGCTGTTGCCGACGATGCCCGAGACGGCTCCTCACCTCGACGACGCCCCGTCGCCCGACTTCGACTACGCCCGGAACACCCGACTGGCTAACGTCACCCGCGTGCCAGCCATCACGCTCCCGAACGGGACCGTCGACGGCCTGCCGGTCGGCCTCCAGCTCGTCGCCGGAGAGTTCGAGGAACGGACGCTGCTGCGTGTCGCCTCCCACCTCGAACCACGGCTCGGGTAGTCAGCGTTCGTCGTTGGCGTCGAGGGCGTTCCGGACACGTGCTATCTCGCGGTCCCGGCGACGGACGACGGACTCGAGAGACTCGTCGTACTCGTGGAACCCCGCGCCAGCAGCGACGCCCTCTCGGCCGGCGTCGAGCAGGTCGTCGAACCGTTCGCTCGGCGTCTGTCGCGCGGAGAGTTCCGGGTACAGCCCCTCGGCGATGGTCCGGAACAGGTCCACGCCGGAGATGTCGACCGTCTCGAACGGCCCGACGGTCGCGGTCCGCAGCGCGTACCCCTCCCGGACGGCGGTGTCGACGGCCTCGACCGAGGCGATGCCCTCGTCGACGATGTGCATGCACTCCCTGAGCACCGCGAACTGGACGCGGTTCCAGACGAACCCCGGCGCGTCCCGCTGGACGCGGATGGGCGTCCTGTCGACCGACTCGACGAGCCGTTCCAGTTCGTCCATCGTCTCGTCGCTCGTCGCCTCGCCAGGGACCAGTTCGACGAGCGGCATGACGTACGGTGGGTTCCACCAGTGACAGCCGACGATGCGGTCGGCGTACCGCTCCGCGCCCGCCGCGATGTCGGTGATGCGAAGCCCCGAGGTGTTCGACGCCAGTATGGCGTCGTCGGGGGCGGCCGCCCCGACGTCGCGGAACAGCGCTCGCTTCACGTCGATGTCCTCGGAGACCGACTCGACGACGAGCGCTGCCGACGAGACGCCCGCATCCTGGTCGAGCGTGAACTCGACGCGTTCGAACAGTTCCTCCGCCGTCGTCTCGGCGAGCGACTCCTCGACGAGGAGGTCGACCGCGTCCGCGATTCGCAGCCGAGCGTCGTCGAGGTTCGCCTGACGGTGGTCGACGAGCGTCACCCGGTGGCCGTGTCGCGCGAACTGGACGGCCAGCCCCGCACCCATCGTCCCGGCACCGATGACGGAGACCGTGGTCGGTGAATCCATACCTCGACACTGCCGCCGGCCGGCTTAAAACTGGAGGTCGCCGCGGGCCCCTCGTCGCCCGGTCTCACTCAGCGGCCCGGTCGAGCAGCCGTCGCTGCTGCTCGACGACGGGCCGGTCGACGAACGTCCCCTCGAAGGAGACGACGCCGGAGTCGGTCTCCTCGAACGCCGCGACGAGGCGACGCGCCCGGTCGAGTTCCCGCTCGGTCGGCGCGAACCCCTCGTGGACGTCCGGAATCTGGGACTCCGCGATGGCCATCTTGCCGTCGAACCCGATGCGACGCGCCTCGCGGGTCTCCGCACGGAGTCCGGCGGCGTCCTCGCAATCGAGGAACACGGTGTCGAGCGCCCGGCAGCCAGCCGCGCTGGCCGCCATCGAGACGAGGTACCGCGGGAGGTAGACGTCGGCGTCCGTGTCGAGTGCCGACAGGCCGACGTTCATCCGGAAGTCGACCGAGCCGAACGCGAGCGCGACCGTCCGGTCGCTCGCGGTCGCGATCTCGTGAGCGCGGAACACCGCCTCCGGCCGTTCGACCAGCGGGACGAGACCGACGGCCGACGACGCCGCGTCGAGGACATCGGCGACGATGTCGACCTCCGTGGCGCTCCGGACGTCGGGGACGACCAGTGCCTCGGGTGCGCCGTCACAGTCGAGAACGGCCGCCACGTCGGTCAACGCGTACTCGGTGTCCAGCCCGTTGACGCGGATGTACAGCGTGGGGTCCGACGGCGACCACTCCTCGACGGTCCGCACTACGACCCGCCGGGCCGCCTCCTTCGCCGACTCGGCCACCGTGTCCTCCAGGTCGAGGATGACGGCGTCAGTACTGGACCCTCTCGCCGATTCGACGGCCCCCTCGTCGTCACCGGGGACGAACAGGTAGCTCCGGTCGCTCATCGGTCCTCCTGTAGCTGACGGAGGTGGTAGATGAACGAGTCGGTCCGAAGGTCGACGTCGTCGTAACCGAGGACGGCGTCGCGGTCGACGGTGTCGGTGACCGTCGCGCCGTCGAGCAGTTCGAACGGGACGTGATCGGCCTCGTCCGCCGTCGCGGCGTCTTCGAGGACGCCGTAGACGGTGTAGCCACCACCACCGTCGAGTTCCTCACCCGGTTCGAGCTCGCGTTTCGCCCGCGCGACCACCTCACCCGTTCGGTGACGGGAGGTGCCGGTCGGTTCGCCGTACAGGACGGCGTTGGCGATGCTGACCGACGTCTCGACGCCCGGGAGGTGGTACGGCCGGTAGAACACCTGGTAGTCGCCGTCGTCGGAGACGTAGTAGCCCGTCCCCGCGTTCTCCGCCATGTACGTTCGCGCTCGCTCGGTGGGCGTCGTCGTCACGACGAAGACGCCGAAGCTGATGTCGCGGTCGACGCTCGACCCGTCCGGATGCAGTGAGCTCACGGTGTCGACGACGCCCGTCTCTTCAAGCAGCCCGCCGTCGCGTTCCGGCCGCAGGAGGTCGGGAATCTCGGGGATCTCGGCGGTCGGGAGGTGCATCCCCGTCCGGTCGGGGCGCAGGCCGGTCGCGTTGGCGACGGCGCACATCTCGACGGCCACCTTCGTCCCGTCGAGGAAGGAGTTGTACATCCGCGCGTTCAGGTCGTGGGAGTCGACGAACGACTCGTCGAACCCCATTCGCTCGAACACGTCGTCGGGGGTGCCGTACCGGTACTCTTCGAGGTACGTGTTCCCCTTCCCGGCGGCCACGACGTCCAGTCCCACGGTCTCCGCCCAGTCGCACAGTTCGACGATGAGCGCTGGCTGGTCGCCGTACGCCATCGAGTAGACGACCCCGCACTGCTCGGCGAGTTCCGTGAGCGCTGGCCCGACGACGGAGTCGGCTTCGACCGTCGCCATCACGACGTGCGTGCCGTTCACGATGGCGTCGTAGGCGTGACGAGCGCCGAGGTTCGGGATACCCGTCGCCTCCACGACGACGTCCAGGTCCGCGCGCACCAGGTCGAGCCCGTCGTCGAGCACCGCTCGCTCGCCGCCGCCGATGGCCTCGGTCGCTTCTTCGGGAGTATTCGCCGTTACGACGGCGGCATCGTCCACGCCAGCGGTTCGATACGTCTCGGTCGCCTTCTCCGTGTCGACGTCCGCGATAGCCGCCGTCGTCATCCCGGGCGCACGCTCGACCTGCGTGACCGTGTTGCTTCCGAACAGTCCCGCACCGATGACCCCGACCCGGACCGGCGACTCACGGTCGGCGAGCTTTCGCGCTGTGTTCAGCATCGTCCGTCCCGTCTGCCGGTGGCCTACTAAGTGTGTTGCAGAGTGACACTCGAGGTGTGGGGCAGTCCGTAGACAGCGACCGGGTCTGTGTCCCGGTGAGACTGTCGTTCTCGTGGGGGCTTCGGCGTTCTCGACTCCCCAGCACCGTCGCAGTGCGAGGACCGTTGGGAGCCTTCGTCCGCCAGCTGAGGCGGAGCTTCCGATAAATATAAGTATACACACCATGGCTAGACAGTCGTTAACAATGGTAAGCAGACGGGACGTGCTAAAGACCGGTATAGGCGTATCTGCGGCTGGACTCGTCGGACTCAGTGGCTGTACCGACGCACTCGGGGGCGGGGGGAACGGAAACAACAGCAGTGGCGGTGGTGGTGGCGGGACGATCCGCGCCGCGACGGTGTTCAATCAGGACCACATCCAGGCGCAAATCCTCGAACGGGGTGTGAACAACTTCATCGAGAACGCCGAGGGCGACTACAGCCTCAACCTCCTCGCTGGCTCCATCGGGGGCGAGGAGGACCAGATGGAGGCGGCCGCGAGTGGCAGCATCGACGTCCACAGTACGAGCTACGGGGGGCTGGCGAACCGGTACGCTTCGGGGTACGGGTTCCTCTCGGCACCGTTCGTCGCCCAGGGCTGGGAGCACCTCCAGGCGATGGAGGCGGAGTACGTCGAGGGCGAGGACGGACTGAACAGCGTCCTCACCGAGGAGGGGAACCAGCGTGTCGTCCGGGCGGCGTACCGTGGCGTCCGTCACACCACGTCGAACAAGCCGGTCACCTCGCCCGAGGACCTCGAGGGCGTCCCGATGCGGATGCCGGAGATCGACTCGTGGATCGGTCCGTGGAACGCCATCGGCGTGGACGTGACGCCGGTCCAGGCGGACGAACTGTACTCCGCCCTCCAGACCGGCGTCGTCGAGGCGTCGGAGGGGCCGATCGGCCAGTTCGTCGACTTCAGCCTCTACGAGGTCCAGTCGCACTTCTCGAAGACGGGTCACATGACCCAGGCGTATCCGCAGGTCGTCAGCACGCAGTTCTGGGACAGTCTCTCGGACGGCGACAAGGAGACGTTCAACACGGCCATCGACGACGCGGTCAGCTGGGGGTACGAGACGATTCAGAGCGAGTTCGAGGAGCTGGAGCAGATGGTCCAGGAGGAACACGACACGACGATCGTCCCCGCCGAGGAGGTCGACCAGCAGGCGTTTCAGGAGGCCGCCGCTCCGAAGATCAGGCAACTGTTCGAGGAGAACTGGAACGCGAGCTACGACGACGTACAGAGCCTGGCGTAACCCCTCGACTGCGAACCCACCACCATTGACATCATACAATATCCTCGGGAAGGTCCACACGGCTCTGGAGATCATCGGCGTCCTGCTCGTCGGCGTCATCGGTGTCACGGTGACGCTCCGGATCGCCTCACGGCCCCTCGAATTCCTTCCCGACCTCCTCTGGACCGGCGAAATCGCGCGGTACTGTCTGGTCATCCTCACCATCGTCGGCATCCCGTACGCGATGCGGACCAACGACCACATCTCCATCCGGCCGCTCCTGAAGTCCCTCTCGGGGAACTACCAGTCGGTGCTGTTCATGGTAACGAACGTCCTCGTGCTGGCGTTCTGTCTGTTCATCGCGTACTCGTCGTACGTCGTCGCTGGCCGGACGCTCGGGAACCCGTTGCCGACGGTCCGGTGGCTGAACTACGGCTACGTCAACATCATCATGGCCGTCATGTTCCTCCTGACGGCGGCCTACACCGCCGCCGACACACGGGACCTCTGGCGGGAGTACCGGACGCCGAGCAGTGACGGCACCGACTCCGCCGACGCCACCACGGAGGCCGGGCGATGAGCGGCGAACTCCTGCTAGCAGCGGCCTTCCTCGTCATCCTGCTGGCGCTGTACCTGCTCGGAGTCCACGTCGCGTTCGCCATCGGCATCTCGTCGGTCGTCATCATGCTCCTGCCCTTCGGCCCCGGGTTCAACGTGCAGGTGGTCGCCCAGCGGTTCTACACGGGGTTGAACAGCTTCATCCTCATCGCCGTCCCGTTCTTCCTGCTCGCGGGACGCATCATGAACGAGGTCGGGATGACCGAGGACATCTTCGACTTCGCCGAGGAACTCGTCGGCCCCGTCCCCGGCGGACTCGGTCACGTCAACGTCGTCGTCAGCATGATATTCTCGGGGATGAGCGGCTCGGCGGTCGCCGACGCCGCCGGGCTCGGTGTCATCGAGTACCGCTCGATGGTCGACCGGGGGTACGACGAGAACTTCGCTGCGGGCATCACCGGCGCCTCGTCGACTATCGGGCCTATCATCCCGCCGAGCATCCCGATCATCGTCTACGGCGTGCTGGCGAACGTCTCCATCGGCGCCCTCTTCATCGCTGGAGTGATTCCGGGGCTCCTGATGGGACTCAGTCTGATGGCGACGGTGCTCGTCCTGAGCTTCCGCGGAGAGGAGGTGGGTTCGGTCCGATCGTACAACGCGAGTCGGCTCGGTCGGACGTTCCTCCGGTCGATTCCCGCGCTCGTGACGCCCGTCATCATCGTCGGGGGCATCCTGACGGGGATGTTCACGCCCACGGAGGCCGCCATCGTCGCGACCATCTACGCGCTGATAATCGGGTTCGTCTACTACCGGAGTCTGAGTCTCTCGATGCTCTACGAGACGACCCGGAAGACGTTCCTCGACACGGCCGTCCTACTGTTCATCATCGGCATCGCGAACCTCTACGGCTACCTGCTGGTCCTCTCGGGGGTTCCTGGCCTCCTCGCCGACCAGCTGCTGACCCTGTCGAGCGACCCGACGGTGGTCGTCCTCATCCTCGCGGTCATCTTCCTCCTGCTGGGGACGTTCATGGAGACGCTCGCAATCATCACTGTGATGGTGCCCATCCTCATCCCCATCTTCCCGGACCTCGGCATCAACCCGCTCTCGTTCGGTATCGTCATGATGGTCGTGCTGATGATCGGTATCGTCACCCCTCCGTTCGGTATCGCGCTGTTCTCGCTCGAAAGAGTGACCGACCGGGAACTGGAAGATATCGTCCGAGGGGTCGCTCCGTTCTACGTCCCGCTGGTGTTCATCGTCCTGCTGCTAATCTTCGTCCCGGACCTCATCCTCGCGCTCCCCCGGTCGTTCGGTCTCTACTGACCCGGAAGCGCGATTTCCGTTCTCGCCGCGGCGCTCACGTTACCGACGAGAAGAACGCGTCTATCTCCTCGTTCGCGCGCTCCGGACGTTCGTAATGCGCGAAGTGGCCCGCGTCCGGGAGACTGTCGAACTCGCAGTCAGAGAAGTACTCGTCCAGTCGGTCGGCCCACTCCACCCTGAGTACCGGGTCGAGTTCCCCCCAGAGGACGCGGGTCGGGATGTCTATCGTCGGCAGTGACGGCGCACCCTCGCGCATCAACCGCTTGCGGGCGTCGTCGGCCGCGACGTACCAGTTGAACCCACCCTGGAGGTTGCCCTCGCGCATGAAGTTGTCAATCCAGGCGTCGCGGTCCTCCCGGTCGAACGCATCCGGGTCGCCCGCCCAGTGAGAGAGGAAGTGGCCGATGTACGTCTCGCACGTCTCCCTGGACGCACCCACGAGGTCGGCGGCCCACGGCTGCTGGTTGAACGACTGGTACCATATCTCGCCGAGACGGTCGGCTCGGAGCCACCGGTCGCCGATACCGGGGTACGGGCAGTCGAAGAAGAACAGGCCGGTCACCGATTCGGGGTACTCGCGTGCGAACTGCTGGGCGACGAGCGCGCCAAGGTCGTGGCTCACCAGGCCGAACTCGTCGAGGTCGAGTGCCGTCGTCAGGGCCCGCAGGTCGGCGACGTGGTCCGCGACGGTGTACCCCTCCTCGGCCGGCAGGTCCGGCTTCTCGGTCGCGCCGAACCCCCGGAGGTCGGGTGCGACGACGTCGTAGCTCTCCGAGAGCGGGGTCAGGTTCCTCCGCCACGTCCGCCAGAACTCGGGCCACCCGTGAAGGAAGACGAGCGGCAACCCGGACCCCTCCCGGACGTAGTGGACGTCGATACCGTTGGCCGACACCTTCGAGTGAACTGGTGGCACAGGCGGTAGAGTGTGGGAAGGAATATCAAACAATCACACACGTATCCCTGTCCGTGAACTACCGTCGAGACGGCAGCTCTCCCCAGCATCCGTAAAAATTTTTGCACACCTCTCGTAGGGTGCCCAACGGACTCGTTTCGAGGGGTGGACGTAGGCTCCGATGTGCCGCCTCGAGGTGTAGTGGCTGGCATCCCTTTTCGTGGTCGCACTTGCTCACACGTACGGCCTCCTTCGATGGGGTACTCAGAGCTTCGATACGACAGCTACCACACGACCCCGTCGAGTCGGTCGATGAGGTCCGGAAACGACCGTCGGCGGGGATCGTTAGAGACCCCCTCTGAACGAACGAGAGCACGGAACGTCGGACTCCTCACACGGGCCCTGAAAGCGCGTGGGACGGCGTCGACCGGTGACGTCCGCTTCAGCCCCCCGTAGCAGTCGCTCTGCACCGAGTGGACTGCCACAGTGACCGGGTTACGACTCTCCACCTCCAATCAGAGCTCTTCGCCGTTTCACGGGCTCTAAGAGGTTGTTCTGGTAACCCCCGATAGTCCGGCGCGTGGTCTACGTTCCACACTCCGTCTCGTGGTGTGTTGGTTTCCCTAACAATTGGGCAGCTACTTTTGACCGAGTACACCGACGGCCAGTGACTCGGCCGCTCACTGCGGTTGGCGTCTCTCGTGCGACTTGAGGCTCATCCTCGAGTCCGATACTGGGCCGTCTATCCATCGTTGACGACGAACGACTGGCCCGTGATGAACCGTGCATAGTCCGATGCGAGGAACGCCGTCATGGCACCGATTCCGTCCGGCGTACCGAGATAGGGGAGTGGCGTCCGTGATTCGTTCCGACTGTGCTCCTCGCGTTCGCCACGCCCGCTCCCGAGAGCGCCCCCGTCGAGGAGTACGGACGACTCTTCGACGAAGGCTGGTAGCTCGCACCGACAGTATCGGTATAGCCACATACAATTCATACATCGCCAGCACGAGCGCGCCCGACGTCCGTGGGTCGAACAGACTCAACCAGTCCGTTGTACCCACAGAGTTATCTGGAATCGTGAACTATCTCCGAACCTCACGAACATGGCCGACTCAGAATCCACCCAGAAGGCAGCGAGCGGGCTTCCACCCACGGACGACCCGTTCGAGGGCGTGCGGTGGTCGACGCTTGACCGCCAGGGGTTCGCAGAACTGTATCGGGAGGAGCTTGCTCCGCGATTCGAGGCGGACGGTCACGACGCCGAGATGGAGAAACCGACGCACCAGTGGTTCCGCGACGAGGGGCTACGAGCGTTCCTCGCCGCGTTGAGACGGCACCACGACTGCTCGTTCGGGGAGTTCTGGGACGCGGACCTCTGCGGAGACTCGCAGGACAGGGGCTACGACTGGGCAACGGACGACGAGGCGACCGTCGAGGTTCTCGAACGGTTCCTCGACCGTCGCCGGAACCGCCACGACCTCTCCGACTCTTCTATCGACGCGATGCGGACGCGCCTGAACCTCTACGTCCGGGCGTACACGGCCGCGAACGACACCGACGACCTCCTCTCGCCGGTCCGACGGGATTCGGAGCGCCCGGCCTACGAAGCTGTCGACGCGTGCTACGCCGCGTTCGACTGGTTGAACGACGAGGGCTACGCCGCCCGGACGAAACGCCGCGTCAGGGGCGTCGTCGACGACTGGTACCAGCACCTCGTCGGGCGGCGAGTAGCGGCTACGAACCCCGCTACGGGCCTGTACGCGGAGTTCAAGTGGCAGATCGACGCCACCGACCCGCCAGCACTCACGGCCGACCACGTCCGTTCGTTGATGATGGCGGCCGACGGGCGGCGCGAACGCCTGCTCGTCGTCGCACTCGCCGGGTGGGGCCTCCGAGCGAACGAGGTCGCCTCGTTGCACGTCTCGCAGGTCCACCGCGACGACGACGTGCCCTACCTGACGTTCGAGGAGCGCAAGAACGGACCGGGAGAGGTGAACCTGCTCTACGGGGTCGACGCGCTCGACGATCGAATCGACGAGCTGAGTGCTGCCTCTGGAGTTGATTCGGGAGATAGCGGAGACGACTGGCACGGCTACCTCTTCCCCTCGTCGTACGAAGGGGTCGAGCACGTCGGCCGCGAGCGTATCTGGGCCTGGTTCCGGGACCTCGCCGAGCGGGCGGACCTGCCGGAGACGGTCGGCGACGAGCACCCCTCGCCACAGCTCTGTCGTCGCTTCTGGTACGACACCTACACGGCCGCTCTGGGTGAGTTTCTGGAGGGTGTCGGCGACATCGCGGCCGAGCAGGGCTCTTCTGACCCCGCCGTCGTCCACGACAACTACCTCTCCGACGAACGAGCACGGCGAACGCGGCGGGAGTTCATGCGTTCGCGGCTCGCCGAAGCGTTCGAGGGATAGGAGTACACCGACTCTGTGTACTCTCCGTGGTCTTCACGGGTGACGTCGGCGTGGGGGTGTACACGCGCCAGGTTCTGCCAACGTTTGCTACGACCCGTCCCACGCAGTAGTTGTCTCTTTTGGTGGTGTTCATCGACGAGGTTCACTACCAACATTCATTAATGGTGTTCGCCGATGATTGGATCTGGTACTGTTCAGTCGGACAATGCTCCGTCGAGATCACCGACCAGTTGTTCCTTATCCTGGTCAATATTCATCGCAAGTACATCTTGAAGCCACTAATTCACCATCTCATTGGGTTTCACCAACTACAGCAAGCACTCTCTGGGTCTAATTAATGAAGTTAATTGATTGTGTTCTTGGCTGGTGTTCATTGGGTGTGTTCATCGTTGGTGTTCATCCGGCGACTCCATGAATTGAGTTCGTTGGGTTCGGTAACCACAGTGGTTCATGAATTGTCTGACGTGGATTCAAGTGGGGGGAGTCGTATGTCCTCCTTATGTTGGCGTACTCCACGTACAGTGAGGCCGGCGGGGTCGGGAAGACCACCACGGCGGCGAATCTGGCTGTCGCGCACGCACGCGCCGGTCTGAAGCCCCTCGTCGTCCCGCTCGACCCGCAGGACGGCGACCTGTCGCGCCTGTTCGGCGTCGACGACGAGCGAACCGAACCGGTCGACAACCTCGTTCGGCATATGATCCGACGACCGAAGGGCGAGTTCACCGACCTCATCCGCACTGTCGAGGGGGTGGACGTCGTACCGGAACACAACATGCTCTCGGACTTGTCGACGTTCCTCCAGCGCGAGAAAGAGCAGGCGGAGGCGATGGGCGAGGCGTACGGGATGCACGCCCAGCTACTTCGCGTCCTCCGGGAGGCGGGCATCCCCGACGAGTACGACGTCCTGATCTGTGACCCACCAGCGACGGAGGGGCCCCACCTCTACAACGCGATTCACGCGACGCGGTCGCTGGTCATCCCCGTCGAGCCGAGCGCGAAGGGTCGCGCGGCAGTCGAGGGGCTGGAAGCGCTCGTCGCCGGGTTCGAGGACCAGCTCGAGATCGACGTCGGCGTCCTCGCGGCCGTCCCGGTCGGGTTCAAGGACACGCGTGATCAGCGGACGGTCCTCGACGAGATCGAGTACGCCATCCCCGAAGTCTTCGGCGAGCGGGCGTCGCTGATGGAAGGGTGCTGGATGCAGCAGTGCTCCGCGTTCAGGTACGTTCGCGAGTTCCGCGACCGCCAGCGCGATTACGAGCGGGAGACCCTCGCGCAGTTCGACCGCCTCGCACGCTATCTGGAACGCGAGGTGGGCCTGGAGGCACCGAACCCACCGGAACCGGGCGACGTAGATCACGAGGTGGCGACGATATGACGGGGATGAAGGAGGGAGCGGGAGAGGACCCGTTCGCCGAGGAGTCCAGCCCGAGCGAAAGCCCGGAGCGCGATGCATCCGAGTCGGAAACGGTCGAGGAGCAAGAGTCATCGACTGCAGAGACAGAATCGAAGGGCGCTACGCAGCAACGGACGATGCAGATACCGTACAAGTTCCGTCGCGACGGCGTTCAGGACGGGCGTGACAGAGTGCCGCTGTTCCTCATGCCCGACACGAAGAGTGCAGAACGGGACGCGCTCCGCGAACTCGAAGACCGGTTCGACGACGACGTCTCGCTAACAGACCTTCGGGAGGCGCTGATGATGGTCGGTCTCGACCACCTCGACGAGGTAGCGGGTCACCTAGAAGGGTGGGGCTACGGGATGACGTTCGAGTAAGTCACCCAGTCGACCCTGACTCGAAGCGTGATTCCACCATCTTCCCTCGAAAAGGCTCCTCAGTTCAACGTCCATGGGCCACGTCGATCCAACAACGCGAGTGCTAGCAGATACAGTTGTCCTTCGGAGTATACGAGAGTAGCCTCTCGAAGGAGGTGTTCAGTCGCATCTGGAGTTGTGACCACGGATCATCAGCTCCTGGCTTCTTTAAATCTCATGTCGCTATACACTCTTGGAGTATCCACGCTCACAAAGGCTCGGCGTTCGAATCTCTACGGACCACAATACAAGAATTACCCCCTCTAACGACAGCAGGGGCTGATTCGGCTGAGGGTACCGAATGGGTTCGTCGTCGGGTCGTTCAGCCTGCAGCATCGTCGGTCGGAGTGTCCAGTGCACTATCGAAGAACCCCCGGAGCCGTTCGATGAGGTACGCCGGTCGCTCTTCTGGTATCCAGTGACCCGTCTCCTCGAGCACTTCGCTTTCAACGTTCGTCGCGACGGCCTCCATGTCTCGTACGGTTAGCGAACCGAAGGACCATTCACCGGATAGTGCCAACACGGGCATCTCTAATGGTGTTTCGGCGTGTCGTTCGTTCTGTTCGGCATCGGTGTCGTACGCCCGATAGTACTCGAACCCACATCTCAATCCGCCAGCCGAAGAGTAACATCGGACGTACTCGTCACGGGCTTCGGAATCGATCTTCGAGGGGTCCCCGCTCAAGTCATTGTAGAACCAAGAGAGATAAGCCCGCTCGTTGCCCGAGACGAGCAGTTCGGGCAGGTCACGTTGCTGATGAAAGTACATGTGCCACATTCGTCTCGGTTTCTCGTCCTCGCGGACTCCCGGCAACATTGCGTCCAACACTGCTAATGCATGGACTTCATCTCGATACTGTGCCGCGTAGGCGTACGCCGTCGGCATACCCCAGTCGTGGCCGACGAGCGCCACCGATTCGAAGCCGAGGTGGTGAACCAGTTCCCGAACGTCCGTCGAGACCGTATCCTTGTCGAACCCATCCACCGGTCTCTCGGAATCACCCAAGCCTCGAAGGTCCGGTGCGACGACGGTGTAGTCGGTAGCCAAATCGGAGATTACGTGTCGCCACTCGTATCAGGTCTGTGGCCATCCGTGTAGAAGGACCACCGGCTCTCCCCCGCCAGCGAGCGCGTAGTGCAGTCGAACGCCATTGACCTGTGCGGTGTCGTGCGTGATATCGACAGGCATAGTGTGCTGTTACATCCCTACCGATTGGGTCTTTGGGTTGGTGACCGTCCTCACTGCAGAAAGGATGGTGCAGTCGTGTCTCGGCCCGCTGAAGAAAGGGCGTTCCAACGCCGATTCGTGTCGGTGACGAGATCGTCGCCGATCCAAGTGGATGTGGTGTTGAGCGTGTAGGCTCCTCCGAAATATGCGGCAATAATCTTGTGCTGGTCCCACGAAAATTCGATCTTCGATCCGACACTCTTTCGCGCCTATGATAAGCTCCTGAAACTCGGACTTGCCGGCGAGGCGATCGTCGATTACTCGGTCTACACTCATCTTCATGAGGAAGGACTCGATCATTTCCTCGACGATAGCGAGTACGGGACTTCCAGATCGGCTATCTTGAAGAGTCACTGACCCTCGGTATTGGCCTGTACAACGATCGAAAGGTCGCCATCGGAGCGTACAACGAGACCGGTGAAGGGGACCACATTGCGATGCTGCTCAGTTCTAACGACGCACTCGTCGAGTGGGGCAGCGATCTCTACGAAGCCTATCGCACGGCAGCGGTCCCGGCCGAAAAGCCAGTGGATTCTACCGGGAAGTAAGGAATCCGTGAGACCGATAGACAGAGAGCGTTGGTCTATCAGCTACTTCGAGTACTGCTTCGGAGACGCTGTCCGTCGCCTGCCGAACAGAGGAGTCGATATCAGGGGTGGACGAACGGAATCTGTCTGGACGCAACGCTCTCGGGGTGGCCGACCGTTACATCTGGAGAACCGTCGGCATATCGACGTTGCACGTGGCGACGACCAGGCCTGCCTTTATTACTCTCACTTTCGAGTGTCCGGTCGTGGATTCGACCCAGCGCCGCGATCTCGCGCTGTTCGTCGGCCTCTCGGTGATGGGCGGCGGGGCGTTTCCTGCCGTCGAGGCGGCCCTGTCCTACATGCCTCCGTTACTGATCGCAGCGTTCCGATTCGACCTCGCCGGGGTGTTTCTGCTGGGGTATGCGATCACCACCACCCGTAACTGGCGCCCATCCACTCGCGGTGACGTGCTCGCTATCGTAGGTGGAGGGACGCTGTTCTTCCCGTTCGGACAGGGCATCTGGTATATCGGCCAGGCACTGACGACGAGCGCTCTCTCCGGACTGATGGCAAGTCTCATCCCGCTGTTGACCGCTGCGTGGTCGTGGGTACTCGTCCCCCAAGACCGGGTATCGAAAGACGAGCTCGTAGGACTCGGCATCGGGGTCGTGGGCGTACTTCTTACCCTGGTCCCAGGGGCTACCTCACTCGTCGACCAGGGCATCGTCGGAAAACTGGTGATATTCGTCTCAGCTATCGGAACAGCGCTGGGGAGTGTCCTGATTCGACGGGCGGAGAACGCCATCTCCGTGCCCGCGGTGACCGCGTGGTCGATGCTTCTCGGCGCTGGCCTGATGCACGCGCTCAGTCCGGTTGTCGGCGAGTCGCTGGCGGACGTAACGATAAACCCGACAGCAGTCCTCGCTCTCGGCTATCTGACGGTGATTTCGACCGCGCTCGCGTACATCATCTACTTCGTCCTGATCGACCGGCGGTCTGCCGTGGAGACCAACCTGATTCACTACCTCTTCCCGGTCGTCGCTATCGTGGCGGGGTACGTGCTGTTCGGCGAAGCGCTCCCGCCGTCGGCACTGCTGGGGTTCGTGTTCATAGCGGTGGGCTTCGGGGTTCTCAAACGACGGACGATTGCCGTCGAACTCTTCGACTAACCGGTTCTCTGAATGCACACCGCGACTGCATCTGCTAACTAGCTGGTCGGACCCGGTCGTACTTTACGCGGTGCGTGTCGAACTGGCCCACAGCACGACCACTGATGGGGGGTACTACAACAACATCCGTACGAAGAATTTGTGTACGGACACTGGCAACGGGACTAGTCCTCTCTACCCTCGTGTCGGTGCTGATTCAGGAGCCATCCAGGCAAGTACGATTCCTCCGATCGCCACACCTCCAGCTACGAGAAATGCGACTTCGAACCCACCCGTATCGACCAGTCTCCCTCCGATGATCGGAGCGACGAACGCCCCAGCGAGCCCAACACTCGTTTGAAATGCGACTGCGGTTGCTGCGACTTGTTCGGTGACCAACTCCCGCACGTAGGTAAACGAGAGGCCAAGCGTTAGTTGGACTGCAAAGCCCGTGACGAGCAATATCGCTACGAGCACAGGAATCGACTGGAGCCAGGTGAATGACAAGACGAGTGGTGTCGCTACCACGAACGAGCCCAGAACAATCGGTCGCCGCCTCCCTGCGAAGACCCTGTCCGAGAGTAGTCCACTACTCGTCCGCGCGAAGATACCGATCGCTGGGAAGACGGCGACGAGTGCTCCACTGACGGTCACCGACAAGCCGAGTTCTTGGGTGAGATACGGCCCACCCCAGCTATTGACGAAGAGATACAGGGCGTACCCAGCAAATCCGAGGCCGCCAACGAGCCAAACCTCTCGATTTCGGAGAACTGCACCGAACTCGCTAAGGGTTGGTGCATCGCCAGAACTGTGCCCGAGGCCACGACTCGTCGGCCAAAATATGAGCAGGCCCAGTAGCGCGATGCCAACGAACACGATGAAGATCGCAGGCCACCCGAAGTGAGACGCGACGAGTGGGCCTCCGCCTTGTCCCAGCGCGAACCCGACGGGCCCACTGGCGGTGAAGACTCCAACAGCCGTTGCTCGCCGGTCTGGCCCTACTGACCGACTGACGATATCGATTCCCGCATTCCATACAGCAACGTACGCGATTCCACCGAGAATCCGTGAGAGGATGAGCTGACGGTAGTTCCCGCTTTGTCCAGCCACCCACCCCCATCCCCCCGCGATGCAGAGCAGAAAAACGGCGAGTACCATTGCGGTACGAGTGTTCATTCGGTCGAGAAGAGCTCCGGTCGGGAGGCTCGCGACGACAGCTGTGCCGAACATCGTTCCGACGAGGAGGCCGGCCGCAGTCGCGTCGATGCCGAGCGAGTCACGAATTACGGGCGTCACGCTCGCCGGGACGATTTCGTATGCTGCCAGACCGGTTGAGATGAGACTGGCTCCAACGACGAGCCCCCACGTTGCTCGAGGATTCCGGTTCTGAGTACCCTCTGATCGACCGGGAGAAGTCACCGTGTCGGGCGAGCTCGTCATGTGAAGAGAGATTCGACCGTCTGTGCTGGCCTCGCTGTACGTGTTCTGGCTGGTTGTGATTGGGCGCCATACGCACTCGGAGCGCTGGAGCGACGATTCTCGTCTCCCCTACCCGTCGAGCGATGGCCGAGGGCGTATTCATCTGGTGTCAAGACTCTCCACTCAGTGTTGGGTGCTCGTGAATGCACTTTCAACTACTCATGCCCCTCCAATCTTACCGGTGAACGTTCAACATCACACGTCTACCGAGGGTAGTAGATATGGGTGCTCGGTATCCGGGACCGTCTGCTATCTTCGATACGACGCCGAGAACCCAGCCCTAAACCGGGCTTGGTCGACGTGCACGTAACCATCTGGAGTATGCTCGCCTCCTCACAAACCTAACACGGTAGTGGGGGGTTCATCATCACACCCATGGTCGTATATTCAACGGGGTCGTGGAGACGAGAGAGTACCGATGGTGACTCCCTCCGAATCGCTGCGCTCGGTGCGCGTCCTCCTCGTGGGTCCTCCCCCCTGGATGACGTCGTTCGAGCAGTATCTGGCAGCACAGACTGAGACAGCTATCGAGTCTGTCGAAACAACTGAGGAAGCGGTAGCGCGACTCGAGGAGCGCTCGATCGACTGCCTCGTCTGTGAGTACGACCTCGACACATCGACAGGTGTGGAACTGGTCGAGAAGGTGCGTGAGCATGCGCCGTCGCTTCCCGTCGTCATGTGTACCGGTTCCGGAAGTGAAACGGTCGCCAGCCGTGCGATTGCTGCTGGTGTTTCGGACTATGTGGCCCTCGACGGACCGCCTGCCGAGCAGTTCGACAACCTCATCGAACGGATCGACCGCAGCGTTCGGACCGCAAAGCGGTCAGTTACGCAACGCGACCGAGCACGCCAGTTCGACGCTATCTTCCACGACACTCGGACGGCGACGTGGGTGCTCGATCCGAATGGAGCCCTCCTTCGCGCGAACGAGACGGCACGCGAGCAGATTGAAGCACCCATAGACACCGTCGTCGGTGATCCGTTCTGGATGCTCCCGTGGTGGGCTGGTGAAGAGGACGTGCAGTCGGACATCCGTGGCGTTGTCGAACCTGCACTCGATGGGACATTCGGGAACGCAGTCGTCACAATAGCGACAGAGGGCGACCCGACGGTCGTCGAACTGTCCGCCCAGCCAGTACACGACGAGCGTGGAGCACTCGTCTCAGTCGTCGTCACTGGTGTCGATATCACCGACCGCGTCACGCTCGAACGTGAGTTACGTCAGTCAGAGGAGCTCCACCGGGTTACTCTGAATAATATGACGGACACAGTTCTGATTACGGACGAAGATGGCGAGTACACCTACGTCTGCCCCAACGTTCACTTCATCTTCGGCTACACCGACGAGGAAATCCATGAGCAGGGGACGATAGACGACCTCCTCGGCACGGACCTGTTCGACCGTGAGGAACTCGCGGCGAAGGGAGTCCTCAAGAACATCGAGTGTACCGCGACCGACAAGGCTGGACGTGAGCATACGCTCCTCGTCAATGTCCGAGAAGTCTCGATTCAGGACGGCTCAATCCTCTTCAGCTGCCGGGACATCACGAAACGGAAACAGCGGGAAGAAGCGCTAGCAACGCTTCACGGGACGGCACGTGACCTCCTCTATGCCGAGACGCCGTACGAGATCGCTCAACACATCGTCGATGATACGCCCGGCGTCGTCAATCTCGGTGCGAGTGCTGTCTATCTGTTCGATGACGACGCGAACGAACTGCGACCAACGGCTCAGTCGTCACGGATGAAGGAGCTACACGGCCCACTCCCGAGCGTGCGAGCAGACGCGCCAGGACTCACGAGCGATAGCTTCCTCGACGATGAGTCACTGTTCTTCGACGACGTCCACGATGCGGATTGCCTCGAAAATCGCGCCACAGAGCTTCGGAGTGCGGCGTACATCCCGCTCGGCGAGCACGGCGTGTTCATCGCTGGCTCGTCGGACGTCGGACAGTTCGACGCCGTGACCCGCGAACTCGCGGATTTGCTCGCAGCGACCGCCGAAGCCGCCCTCGACCGCGTGCAACGTGAGTCTCGACTCCGGAGTCAGGACCGAGCGCTCCAGACACGCAACACCCAGCTCACCGCGCTGAACCAGATCAACGAGATCATCCGCGAAATCGACCAGGCGCTCGTCCAGGCCGAAACCCGCACGGAAATCGAGCACGCCGTCTGCGAACGGCTGACGGCGAACGACCGCTTCGCGTTCGCGTGGATCGGGACGGTCGATTCACCATCGAACACGGTCGAACCCCGAGCGTGGGCCGGGTCGGAACGTGGCTATCTGGACGAATTATCCTTCTCGGTCGCGGAGTCCGCTGTCGAACCGGCTGGTCGCACCGCGGCTACGCAGCGGGTAACGACTGTTAGCAACGTCGCCGGTGGACTCAGGGAGGAAGCGTGGCGGAAGAATGCGTTGTCGCGTGACTATCTCTCGGTGGTGAGTGTGCCGCTCGCGTACGACGAATTCACGTACGGAGTGTTGACGGTCTACGCGAACGAGCAGCAGGCGTTCGACGAACTGATTCGGGAGGTGCTCTCCG
Organism: Halomarina salina; assembly: GCF_023074835.1. NCBI lineage: Archaea > Methanobacteriati > Methanobacteriota > Halobacteria > Halobacteriales > Natronomonadaceae > Halomarina > Halomarina salina. The sequence goes on along the minus strand of NZ_JALLGW010000003.1, from coordinate 110,483 downwards.
AACTCGGGGAGACAGTCGCCTCTGCGACGAGTGCTGTCGAGCGAAAGAACGCGTTGCTCTCGACGTCGGTGACGCGCGCTGAATTCGAGTTCGACGACCCAGCGTTCGTCCTCTCACGCCTCGCTCGAGAAGCAGCATGTCGCCTCACGTACCGAGGGGGTGTCCAGCAGACCGACCAGGGAAGCTACCTGTTCGTTACTGTAGACGGGGCGTCACCGTCGGACATCGAGCAGGTCGCGGAGCGACTCGTCGGCATCGACGACTTCCAGCAGATTCGATCGACCAACGCTGGTGGAGTGGTTCGACTCAAACTCTCACAGCCGTTTCTCGCCCTGGAGCTAGCCGACCACGGGGCGATACTCCAGCACCTCACTGTCGATGAGACGATTGGGACCGTAGTCATCGATATCCCGCAGACGGTGGACCTTCGTCACATCAGCCGGCTCGTGTCCAACTCGCTCGATACGATCGACCTCCAGTCGAAGCAAACGCTGGATCGGTCCTCGACACAGGACCTGTATTCGCAGTTCCTCGAGCGGGTGACCGACCGGCAGCTGGAAGTGGTGCAGACGGCCTACTACAGCGGATTCTTTGACTCTCCCCGCGAGAGCACAGGTGAGGATGTTGCGGCCACGCTCGACATCTCACCGACGGCGTTCTATCGACACGCTCGGACCGTCCAGCGCAAACTGTTCTCGACCCTGTTCGAAGAGATCGGTGTGACGGTGAGCCCCTCCCCAGATCGTACCTGACAGCTGTCCTTATCGAGTCCCGTCACTGTGGTTCGGCCGATGAGTCGCTCGATTAACCGCGCGTCGACGAAGAGACCGCTCGTGGGGGGTTGAACATCGAACACCAGGCACCGGTACGTGTTCGCCATTGAACGAGAGCGCCGATGCGGCGAGCGGCCGGACAGCGTTCATACCGATGCGAGATATCGAGTACGACCCCCGTGAAGAGTCGGCGTACGAGTGCTTCGAGTGCGGGACGATCGTTCGGGTCGAGGACTATCCAGAGTCCTGCCCGGACTGTGGAGGGTCGATGCGCAATCGTCAGACGACGTTCGAATAACGCATGGCGACAGAGACCCCCCAGACACGACCACATGAAGCGACCGACGACGAACCGGCTGTCGAAACCGCGCGGCGGCAACTCGACCACGCTGCCACCCTGTTCGACCTCGACCGCGATGTCGTCGAACGGCTCAAACAACCCGCGAAAGTAACGGAGGTGTCGGTGCCCGTCGAAATGGACGATGGGACAGTCGAGATGTTCTCCGGCTACCGTGCGCAACACGATAGCGTCCGCGGGCCATACAAAGGCGGCCTCAGATACCACCCCGACGTCACGCGCGGCGAGTGCATCGGGCTATCCATGTGGATGAGCTGGAAGTGTGCGGTGATGAACATCCCGTTCGGTGGTGCGAAAGGGGGTGTCGTCGTCGACCCCAAGCGCCTGAGCGACGACGAAACTGAGCGACTCACGCGCCGGTTCACGCAGGAGATCCGTGACGTGATTGGGCCGAATCGGGACATTCCGGCACCGGATATGGGTACGAATGCCCGGACGATGGCCTGGATGATGGACGCCTACAGCATGCAGGTCGGTGAGACGACGCCGGGTGTCGTGACGGGAAAACCGCCAGTCGTTGGTGGAAGCTACGGGCGTGAGGAAGCACCGGGGCGGAGCGTCGCCCTCGTGACGCGTGAGACTTGCGAGTACTACGGGACACCGCTTGACGAGTCGACCGTCGCAGTGCAAGGGTTCGGAAGCGTCGGTGCGAATGCCGCCCGTTTGCTCGATGACTGGGGTGCCGACGTCGTCGCCGTCAGTGACGTCAACGGTGCACTCTACGATCAGGATGGTCTCGATATCGCCGCGATTCCGACACACGACGATGAGCCCGAGGCAGTCACGCGGAATGCCGATGCTGCCCTCTCGAACGAGGAGCTCCTGGAACTCGATGTCGATGTGTTGATCCCTGCTGCGGTCGGGAACGTCATCACCGACGCCAACGCCGACGATATTCGGGCCGGGCTCGTCGTCGAAGGAGCGAACGGTCCGACAACGACGAGTGCCGACGGCATCTTGCAGGAACGAGGGGTTCCTGTCGTGCCAGACATCTTAGCGAATGCGGGCGGTGTGACGGTGAGTTACTTCGAGTGGTTGCAGGACATCAATCGTCGTGCGTGGACACTCGACCGGGTCAACGACGAACTCGAAGCCGAGATGCAGACGGCCTGGGAGGAAGTTCGGACCGCAGTCGACGATAACGACGTATCGTGGCGAGACGCGGCGTACAGCGTCGCGCTGTCTCGAATCGCCGAAGCACATGACGCGAGAGGACTTTGGCCGTAGTGGTGCTCGCCTTGAATGGTGAGTCATAGCCGGGCACGCACCCTCGTCACCCTGCCCGTTCGGTCGACATACTACGGAGGTGTACAGACTTCCTCCCGACTTCTCTCTTCATCTATTCTGATTGTGACCGCCGAATAATACGCACACCAATGACCATCGATTGGCTCTTGTGTCGATAGCCGAGTCATGAAGTACTGAGTCTGGGCGCCCCCGATGCTGCGGGCGTATGTAGTGCACTCGCACCGACTATCGTCAAGGAGTCGTGGGACGATTACGTCATCTCCAGTGTGAATTCTCACCACCCTCTGGCAGACCGATACGCGGATTAGGAGGCCTGTGATTCGGCCCCTTGCCCATACGTCGGTAACTCCTTCCCCTGTGTTTGCGGTGGTCAGATATGGGGCCCAAGCCGATAGTGTTGGTCATCGGCGGCGTCTGTGGATATTACTCCGACAAGACGTGAATCATCAGAATTTAGCCATCCAACACATAGAGACGTTTACTGTGCAGCGAACGGAGTTAAGATAGTAGCATTGTTTAGAATACATCGTTATACAATGGTTCTCGACACCAATAACGGAACGGAGGGGGTTTCGGTGGATGACTGAATATGAACCCGGTGATGGGGAGACGTTACTCATCGGTATCGACGCGGGGAGCTTCGCCATCTTCGACCGCCTCATCGAAGAGGGACACGCGCCGAATATGGAGGCGCTCTGTACTGGTGGGGTGGCGGGGTCACTCGAATCACAGGTGCCACCGTGGACGCCGAGCGCGTGGCCCTCGATGTACACGGGCACCAACCCCGGCAAGCACGGCGCATTCGGGTTCACTGGATACGACGGCTACGACTGGCATATCGTCGGCGCGGACCACGTCCAGGAGCACGCCCTGTGGGAACTACTCGACGAGCGGGGACTGACGAGCGTCGTCGTCAACGTCCCGATGACCCACCCACCGGGTGACATCGACGGCGCAATCCTCCCGGGGTTTATGGCACCCGAGGACCCGAATTGCCATCCGAAGGGACTTCTTGCTGACGTCCGAGCGGCCATCGGCGACTACCGAGTGTATCGCTCCTATGATGTCGAGAGCGACGACGAAGAGCTCACCGAGGCCGAGAAACTCGTAGACTACCGCGAGTGCATCCGAATGCGTGGGGAGGCGTACCGCTATCTCGCCGACCGGTTCGACCCCGACTTCGGGTTCGTCGAGTTCCAGCACACGGACAAACTGTTCCACGAGTTCGGTGGCGACGACTGGGAGCAGGTCCGAACGGTGTACGAGGCGCTCGACGAACAGGTCGGCGCGTTGCTCAATGCCCGTGACCCTGAGCGCGTGTTCATCGCCAGCGACCACGGCATCGGTCGCTACGATGGCTGGCAGGTTCACGTCAACGATATCTTGCGCGAGTTGGGGTATGTCGAGACGACGACGGACAGTACCGCGATGCCCTCTTGGAGCCCGATTCGGGATACGCTCCGGGAGGGGACCACCGACGCCACTGACGGCGGTAGCGTTGACGGTAATGGTGACGGCGGCAACGGAGGTGAGGAGGCTGTCGATTTCGCCGAATCAGTCGCCTATATGCGCCATCGGTCGGAACTCGGCGTCCGCATCAACCGCGAGGGACGCGACCCAGCAGGCGTCGTCCCCGATGGAGAGTTCGAGGCTATCCGCGAGGAGATCATTGCAGAACTCACAGACCTGAGGGCACCTGACGGTAGACCTGTCTTCGAGGATGTCGCTCCAGTTGAGACGTACTTCGAGGGATCCGAGACTGACCGCGCCGTCGACATCATCACGGTCCCGCGAGCGTTCGACAATCTTCTTCATACGGAATTGGCTGGGGAAGCGTTCACCGTTGCTGATAACCTCTGGAACCACAAGCGCGACGGGATGATCGTCGCCGTAGGCAACAGCATCGACTCCTCGGAGTCACTCGCCGACGCACACCTCTTTGATATTGCCCCGAGTGTCCTCGCGGCGCTGGATGTCCCCTATAGCGACCGAATGGACGGTAAGGTCCTTCCCGTAATCAAGAACGACGGCGAAGCCGTCGCGTACCCGGAGTACGAAGGGGTGCGTCCACATGACAGCGCCGCAGATAACGCTGTCAAGCAACGCCTCTCTGACCTCGGTTACCTGGAGTAGCCAGGTGAGAGCGACCCCTAACTCGGGTTCAGCTGCTGTATAGGAGTTCAATGTCTCGATGATCTCGGCGGCCCACTGCTCCGGCACGCCCGACGCGGGGTCGCGACAGTCGTCGAGGTCGACCCCCACGAACAGGTCCTCTTCGGTGAAGACGAACCCGACACCGCCACTGTCGCCACACACCCCAACGTCGACCACGTCTTCGAATATTTCCCCACGTCTCTGGGTCCGTCACGGGCGCGTACTGCCCCGTCGACGAATCGATGGGAATCTTCGTCCGCTTTCCGTCACGTTCATCCGAGCGCCCCCCGACCCATTGTGGTTCGTCGTTGAGTGCATCCGGCAGGGCACTACGGTCCGGGAGGCCTCGAGTCACTATGCACCCACTTCAGCTAGAAAGATCGCGCTGTCAACCAGACTGTCCACATCCAGATAACCTGATTGTTCAGTCTGTGATTCGTTCATAGTTCGAAGGGCGACTCGAAGCGGCCCGTTCCATCGGGCCGCTCGATAGACTCGTTGGAGATGTTCCAAACCGACCTTGCTCGACAGGGGCCGACCGGATTCTGGCTGTCATCAGAGCTCTCGACGATTAGGGCTCCCATGAGGAGTACAGTATTCGGAAAATTCGAGTGTGGCAATAGTAGGGCTGTAATCGCTAAAATTGCAATTCGTTTAGGATTAGTCGGAGTTTCCAAACAGTTCTAGTGACTCCGACGCAAACACGCTGGGTTTCGAACGAACTGACGAGGAGAACTTCGGGGAGAAGGCAAAGCCGAGCGCGATGATAAATGCCTTGGACGACGGTATCCTGACAGGCCGATTGGAGGAAGCGGTCTCGATTCCCCTGGGAGTATGCACTACCATTTCTGCCGTTTCGAAGTGTGTGGCTCGTTGCCGTGATTGGTCCACAGGCCGGAAGCAGTGGGTCACCCTCGTATTACCAGGACACCTCTCCACGCTCGTCATGAGATACGAGAATAACTATTACTTCTTTCGTACCGTCGTCTATCGAACCGCTATATAATCGAATCTTGGCAATCGTTATTAGCATCCAATGTCCGCCAGTGTACTCCTCTCGCGCCAACATCACGTCATTCCGCCAGTTCCATTCCCACTTCGACACTGCAATCTCATATTCAACACTTTTATTTCCTACTATCCGGTTATATACCGGATATTCGGGGCGGTATGTGACAATACATTCGCATTTCCGTGATTCAGTATGGCGAATCCAAAGTGAGACAGGACGACATTGATAGAATAAAATAGGCGCAATTCGAATACGGTCTGTGCTGATTTACCGTGTGGGATCCGGTTCGCATCGGCGAGGCCGATCGATAACACTAGATATTCGGACCCAATTACGGCCAGCTTCGGCAACTTACTAGTATCTTATATGACAATGCTGGATGGTGCGACCCCCCGAACATAACAATACTATTTTTGTTATCGGCAGTGCTGGATGTCCATCGGGAACCAGGTACGGGACGGTTCCGACAAGGGATGGTTGAGGGCGTTAGGATAGTTCGGTAATGACTGGAACGCCCTACGCGTACGCGATGTTGAGTTCGAGTTCGTTCGCCGCCCCGAGCAGCAGCGCGGGGAGTTCGTTCTCGAACCAGTCACCGGTGAGGCGGTGGCTGGGACCGGACACGCTGAGCGCGCCGATGATGGTATCGTCGGGCCCGGTCACCGGGACGCCCACGGCGTGGAGGCCGTCCACGTTCTCCTGGCGATTGAAGGCGTACCCGCGTTCCGTGATGCGAGCGAGTTCCTCGTCGAGTTCCTCTGGGTCGGTGATGGTCTCCCCCGTGATGGCGTCGAACGCGGTCTGTTCGATAATGCGGGACCGCCGTTCGTCGGTCATCGAGGCGAGAATCGCCTTTCCCGCGGACGTAGCGTGCAGCGGGATGCGTTTCCCGATGCCGGGGTCGGTTCGAACGGCGTGCGCGCCGAACGTCCGGTGGATGTAGACCGCCTCCCCGTGCTCCTCGACGATGAACTGGGCGCGCTCGTCGGTCTCGGCGGCGAGTTCGTCCACCTTGTCGCGAGCGAGGCGGTACGCGCGGTGACGGTTGCGCGCCTGCTGACCGAGTTCGAGAAAGCGCAGGCCGACGTAGTAGCCGCCGTCTCTCACGACGTACCCACACTGTTCGAGCGTCGTGAGGTGTCGGTGGACGGTACTCTTCGCGTAGTCGAGGTTCGACGCGATCTCCGAGACGGTCTGTCCCTCCGCCTCCGAGATGTATTCGACGATTTCGAACAGCGTCTCGGCGGAGCTGACCGTGTCGACGCCCCCCGGCCGCGTGTCGTCGTTCATGTGCACACCGACGGACGCTCTACACTTAAAGTCCCGTATCGTCGAACACGCGTGTCTGGTCAACGTTTATCCGCTCTCCTCGTCGATGTCCGGTATGGCTTCACCCGAGACCGAACTCGCCGAGTTCGCGGCCACGCTCACGTTCGCCGAGGTACCAGACGACGCCCGCGAGACCGTCCGCCGGGCGTTCCTCGACACGGCGGGCGTCACGCTCGCCGGCGCAGTCGAGGGCGCCGGGGAGACGACGTTCGAGGCGTTGGACAGTCGGCCAGACGACGGCGACGTCGCCGCGACGCTCGGCCTCACCACGTCCGCGAGCGCCGCCGAGCGAGCCCTGCGAACGGGTACCGCGAGCCACGCGCTCGACTACGACGACCTCTCGTGGGCGATGGACGGCCACCCGAGCGTCACGCTCGTCCCGGCGCTCTTCGCACTCGCCGGGGAGCGGGGGGCGTCCGGCGAAGCGCTCGTCGCCGCGTATGCGGCTGGCTTCGAAGTGGAGTGCGCGCTCGCCGACCCCATCAGTCCCGACCACTACGAGGCAGGCTGGCACGCCACCGCCACGTTCGGCGCGTTCGGCGCGGCGGCGGCCGTCGCCTCGTTGCTGGACCTCGACACCGAGGAGACGCGCCACGCGCTGAACGTGGCCGCGTCGACGCCAGCGGGGCTGAAGCGGAACTTCGGGTCGATGACGAAACCCCTCCACGCCGGCCTCTGTGCGCGCTCGGGCGTCACGGCGGCGCTGCTCGCGGAGAACGGGTTCACCGCCGACGCGACCGCTGTCAGCGGCGACCGGGGGTTCTGGGACCTCTACGGCCCCGAAGAACGGGACGAGTTCGCCTTCGACCCCGACGAGTGGGCGCTGGAGACGGAGGGCATCCACGTCAAGTACTACCCCTGTTGCTACTTCACGCACACCAGCATCGCCGCGACCCAGGCGCTGGTGGAGGAGCACGGAGTCGACCCGGAGGACGTCGAGCGCATCCAGGTCCGCGCCGCCCAGGGGGCCGCCGACGCACTCCACCACGTCGACCCCGAAACGGGGCTGGAGGCGAAGTTCTCGATGGAGTACGCCGTCGCCAGCGGCGCGGTCCGCGAGCGGGTCGGTCTCGCCACGTTCGAGGACGACGCTATCGACGATGCCACCGTCCAGCGGGTTCGCGAGAGAGTCGAGTTCAGCGTCGACGAGTCGTTCCACTACGACTCTCACGAAGCGGTCGTACGTATCGAGACGGCCGACGGGACGTACGAGCGCCGGCAGGAGAACCCGCCGGGTACCCACGGCGACCCGCTCACCGAGTCAGAACTCCGTGAGAAGTTCGCGGAGTGCGCAGGCCGTGCCGTCCCCGACACCGCCGTGGACCGACTCGCGGACACCCTCCTGACCCTCGACGACCATCCGGACGTCGCCGACGCGCTCGCCGAGTAACGCCCACCCGTAATTTTAATACTGCAGGTAGCTGATTCCTCCCACACTCAATGGTGAGTACTGACACGGTCGAACTCTCGAACCAGCAACAACTGGTCCGGGAGTCGATACGAGACGTCTGCGACGAGTACGACGCGGCCTACTGGCGCGAGAAGGACGCCGCAGGAGAGTACCCGAGCGAGTTCGTCGACACGCTCGGAGAGCACGGCTGGTTCGGCGCGTTGCTCCCCGAGGAGTACGGCGGGGCGGGCATGACGACCGAGGAGGTCGTCGTCATGATGGAGGAGATAGCGGCCTCCGGCGGCGGGTTCAGTGCCGCACAGGCGGTCCACGGTGCCATCTACAACTCCGTCCCGCTCGTCGAGTACGGGAGCGAGCAGATGAAAGAGGAGATCGTCCCCGAGGTGGCCCGCGGCGAGACGTCCATCCAGGCGTTCGGACTCACCGAGCCGAACGCCGGCTCCGACTCGACGGCCATCGAGACGCGCGCCGAACGGGGCGCGGGCGACGCCGACGAGGACGAGTACCTCGTCAACGGCCAGAAGATATGGATCTCCCGCGTCGACGCCAGCGACTACCTCATTCTGATGGCTCGCACCACGCCGCGCGACGAGGTCGAGAAGCGGACGAGAGGCCTGACGATGTTCCTCGTCGATCTGGAGGAGGCGTACGACCAGGGCGGACTGGAGCTCAAGCAGATCGACAAGACGGCGAGTAACTTCGTCCACTCCTACGAGCTGTTCTTCGAGGACCTCCGGCTCCCGGTGTCGGCGGCCATCGGCGAGGAGGGCGAGGGGTTCTACCAGATGCTCGACGGTCTCAACGAGGAGCGTCTGGTCATCGCCGCCGAGTGCGTCGGTCTCGGCGAGGCGGCCATCGAGGCGGGCGTCGGGTACGCGAACGAACGCGAGGTGTTCGGTCGACCCATCGGCTCGAACCAGGCGATTCAGCACCCGCTGGCCGAGGCACACGCGCACGTCCAGGCCGCCAAGCAGATGGTGTACAGCGCGGCGAGCGCCGCCGTCGGCGACGACGACGCGAAGGACGTCGGCGCGCGGGCGAACATGTCGAAGTTCCTCGCCGCGAACGCCGCGTTCGAGGCCGCCGACGCCGCCGTCCAGACCCACGGCGGGTTCGGCATCGCCCGCGAGTACGACGTCGAGCGCTACTTCCGCGAGGCTCGGCTGACCAGGCTGGTCCCCATCACGCAACAGCTCGCACTGAACTTCATCGGGGAGAACGTCCTCGACCTCCCACGGAGCTACTGATTACGATGAGCGAACGCACACTCAAAGACGGCTGGCAGGGACGGTTCTACGAAGACTTCGAGATCGGCGACGTCTACAAGCACCCGTACGGGCGGACGGTGACCGAGACGGACGACGTCTGGTTCACCAACGTCACGATGAACGTCAACCCGATGCACTTCAACGAGGCGTACGCCGCGGAGACGGAGTTCGGCGAACGACTCGTCAACGGGACGTTCGTCATCGCCCTCGTCGTCGGGATGAGCGTCATCGACGTCTCGATGAACGCGACGGCGAACCTGGGCTACGACGACATCCGCCATCACGCGCCCGTCTTCCACGGCGACACGCTGTTCTCCGAGTCGGAGGTGGTTTCGAAGCGCGAAACGGAGAGCCGAGACCACGTCGGCATCGTCACGACCGAACTCCGGGCGTACAATCAGGACGACGACCTGGTGCTCTCGCTGGAGCGGACGCCGATGGTACTCAAACGCGAGTACGCCGAACCCTCGGCCGCCAAGCCGCCGGGGTGGCCAGCGGGCGTCGGCACGCAACCGGAGGACGACTGATGGGCGGCGAGCGTTCGACCACAGCCCGCTTACAGGGCGACCTCCCCGTCCGAAGCGCCGCGGACGTGGCCGCCGACGTCGAGGACGACGCGACGCTGCTGGTCAGCGGGTTCGGGAGCGTCGGCTACCCGAAGGCGGTCCCGCTCGCGCTGGCCGACTCTGGGCGTGACCTCGCCCTGACCGTCGTCAGCGGCGGGAGCGTCGGCGAGGAGATAGACGTCGCCCTCGTCGAGGCCGACGCAATCGCCCGCCGGTTTCCGTATCAGGCGCGACCGCCAGCGCGGGCGGCGGTCAACGACGGCCGTATCGCGTTCCACGACCGAGACGTCAGCACGCTCGGCGACGAAGTGCAGTTCGGCGGTCTCACCGGAGAGGGAGAGCGCGTCGCCGTCGTCGAGGCGCTGGCGGTCGGCGCGGACTGGCTGATTCCCTCGACGAGCATCGGTCAGACGCCCGCGTTCGTCGAGAGCGCCGACCGCCTCGTCGTCGAGGTCAACGAGACGGTCCCGACCGAACTCGCCGCGTTCCACGACGTCTACCGCCCGGGGACGCCGCCGAACCGCGACCCGATTCCGCTCACCGACCCCGGTGGGCGAATCGGGGGCGAGCGCGTCACGTTCGACCCCGAGAAACTCGATGCGGTGGTCGAGACCGACCGGCGCGACCAGCCGTACTCGTTCCGCGACCCGACCGACGACGACCGGACCATCGCCGCGAACCTCCGCGAGTTCGTCGAACGCGAGGTCGAGCGCTCGCCGCTGTTCGAGGAGTCGCTGCGCATCCAGTTCGGGGTCGGCAGCCTCGGCAACGCCCTGATGGGGGCGCTCGGCGACACCGACCTCGGGGACCGGGACCTGATCTACTTCGGCGAGGTCATCCAGGACGGCCTGCTCGACCTGCTCGACGAGGGCGAACTGACCGCCGCGAGCGCGACGTCGCTCGCGCTCTCGACCGAGGGCCAGGACCGTCTGTTCGAGAACGCCGAGCGCTACGCCGAGGACGTCGTCCTCCGGCCCGCCGACCTCTCGAACAGCGGGGCGCTCATCGACCGGTTCGGCGTCGTCGCCGTCAACAGCGCGCTCGAACTCGACCTGTTCGGGCACGTCAACTCGACGCACGTCGACGGGACGCGGGCGATGAACGGCGTCGGCGGCAGCGGCGACTTCAACCGCCACTCGCCGCTGGCCGTCGTCGCCCTGCCGTCGACGGCGGCCGGTGGCGACATCTCTCGCATCGTCCCGATGGTCCCGCACGTCGACCACACCGAACACGACGTCGACGTGGTCGTCACCGAACAGGGGGTCGCGGACCTCCGGGGGAACGCTCCCAGGGAGACCGCCCGTGCGCTCGTCGAGGAGTGCGCCCACCCCGACTACCGGGACGACCTGACCGACTACCTGAACCGCGGCCGCTCACGCGGCGGCCACATCCCACACGACATCGAAACTGCGCTCGACTGGCACGCCGACAGAGACTGAGAGCTACGACTCATGAGTGACATTCCGGACGAGAAGCGGTGTATCGCCACCGTCGACGGCCACGGCACCGGTCGCACGACGGCGAGAGAACTCGACTACCCCGACGCGACGGTAGTCGTCGACAGCTCCACGAGGGACGGGTCGGGAGGTGTGGTCTGATGGCCGAGTCCGTGTACGTCGCTGGTGCGTTCGAACACCCGACGCGGGAGGCTCCGGACCGGTCGACCATGCAACTGACCGCCGACGTGGCGGCGGGGGCACTGGACGACGCCGGCCTCTCGAAGGACGCGGTCGACGCGTACTTCACGGCGGGCGTCCCGGAGATGGAGCACTCGCTGACGCCGCTGATGGCAGCCGACTACCTCGGCCTCGACCTGTCGTACGCGGACACGACGGACTACGGCGGGTCGTCGTACGTCGCCCACGTCGGGCACGCGGCGAGCGCGATCCGCGACGGGAAGTGCGACGTCGCGCTCGTCACGCTCGCCGGGCGGCCACGCTCGCGGGGGCAGGCCACCGGGTCGGGAACCCGGAAGCTCCGGACCGTCCAGGACAGCTACGAGCGCATCTACGGCACGACGAACGTGACGATGTACGGGATGACGGCACGTCGCCACATGCACGAGTACGGGACGACGAGCGCCCAGTTGGCGGAGGTTCGCGCCGCCGCCTCCTACCACGCGCAGTACAACGACGACGCGATGTACCAGGACCCCGTCTCGGTCGACGACGTCCTCGACTCGCCCGTCGTCGCCGACCCCCTCCACCTGCTGGACTGCTGTGTCATCTCCGACGGCGGCGGTGCGTTGCTGGTCGTCAGCGAGGACGTTCGTGCCGACCTCGACCGCGAGTGCGTCGAGGTGCTCGGCCACGGCGAGGCCCCGAAACACCACGACGCGGGGCGCGTCGACGTGACGACGACCGGCGCGGTCCAGTCCGGCGAGCGGGCGTTCGCGGAGGCCGGTCTCGGCCCCGAACACGTCGACTACGCCTCCATCTACGACTCGTTCACCATCACCGTCCTCGAAGCGCTGGAGGACCTGGGATTCTGCGAGAAGGGCGAGGGCGGGCGGTTCGTCGAGGGCGGCACCCTCAGAGCGGACGGCGACCTGCCGTTCAACACCGACGGCGGGGGCCTCTGCTCGAACCACCCCGGGAACCGCGGCGGGATGACGAAGGTCATCGAGGCCGTCCGGCAGGTGCGCGGCGAGGCCAACGAGGAGGTGCAGGTCGACGCCGACGTCGCACTCGCCCACGGCACGGGCGGCTCCATCGCCACCAGACACGGGGCGGCGACGCTCGTCCTCGGCGCGGAGGGCCGGACATGAGCGACGGGTCGGACGACGAGCGCGACGGGTCGGACGAGATGAGCGACGCACCGGAGACATGGGAGCCGCGACCGCTGCCCGACGTGACACCCGAGAGCGAACGGTACTGGGCGGCCGCGAGCGACGGGGTGTTGCTGCTCAGTCGCTGTCCCGACTGCGGCCTCGTCGTCCACTACCCGCGGGCGCGGTGCCCGGACTGCTTCGCGGAGACGGAGTGGACCGAGGCGTCCGGTGAGGGGACCGTCTACACCTACTCCGTCGCCGAGCGGATGGAGGGGTGGCCGGAGGCGGACCTGCCGCTGGTCGTCGCGTACGTCGAACTCGTCGAGGGGCCGCGGGTGATGACGAATCTGGTCGACTGCGACCCGGACGACGTCGAGGTGGGCGCGAGCGTCGGCGTCGAGTTCGTTCCCACCGAACGCGAGGACGTGTCCGTCCCGGTGTTCGGACTGGACTGACCCCAACCCGAATTCTTTTGTCTGTGGTAATCGTCCTCGCGGTATATGTTGCGCTGGCCGGAGGCCACGGTCTACCAGGGGATAGCCGACGTCGCGAGCGACGACCCGGACGCCGTCGCGCTTCACTTCGAGGGCGAGGAGACGACTTACGCCACCCTCGTCGAGGAGAGTCGGGCGCTCGCACACGGCCTCGCCGACCTGGGCGTCGGCGAGGACGACACCATCGCGGTCTGGTTGAGCAACCGCCCGGAGTGGATCCAGGCACAACTGGCGGCATCGTACCTCGGTGCGGCTATCGTCGCCGTCAACACGCGCTACCGGACCCACGAACTGGAGTACATGCTGACCGACTCCGGGTGTTCGGTCCTGCTCACCGAGGAGTCGTTCCTGGGTAACCAGTATCTGGACATGGTGGCCGACGTCGTCCCCGAGATAGCGACGAGCGCACCCTCCGCGTTCGCCCCCGACTCGGTCCCGTCGCTGGACCAGGTAATCGCGCTCGACGCACACGAGGACTATCCGGCTGTCCGGGACTACGACGCCGTCACGGAGGCGGGCGCGGGGCGCGACGATGTCCCGGCAGCGACCGACCCGGAGGCGCCGGTCTGCGTCTTCTACACCAGCGGGACGACGAGCGACCCGAAGGGCGTCCTCCAGTCGAACCGGTCGATGCTCAATCACTCCCATCAGGTCGGGGTCCACTTCGGCCTCGACGGAGACGACGTCGCGCTGGGCCTCCTCCCGTTCTGTGGCGTCTGGGGGTACAACATGTTCATGAGCGCGCTGACCCACGGCGTCCCACAGGTCGTTCAGACGCACTTCGAGCCCGAGTGGACCGTCGAGAACGTCGAACGCTACGGTGTGACCTACATGTCGGCACTGGCGACGATGTTCCAGCGCCTGCTCGACCACGACGCGTTCGACGAGGCCCGCGTCGAGAGCCTCTCGAAGGGAGCGACCGGCTTCGTCAGCATAGGGTACGACGAGGCGCTGTTCGAGGAGATAGAGCGCAGGACTGGTATCCCGGTCTGCCAGCCCTACGGCCTCTCGGAGGCGAACAGCCAGGTGTTCGTCGGCGACCCGGACGCCGACCCCGAGACGCGCAAGCAGGTCGGCGGCCCCATGATATTTCCGGAGGAGGAAGCGGCGCGGGTCGTCGACGTCGAGACGAACGAGGAACGCCCGGACGGCGAGGCGGGCGAACTGTGTCTCCGCGGGTTCAACGTCATGGAGGGCTACCTCGGGAAACCCGAGAAGACCGAGGCGGCCTTCGACGACGAGGGCTGGTTCCACACGGGTGACCTCGCAGTCCGCGACCCCGAGTCTGGGAACCTCTACTACCAGTCGCGGATGGACGACGCCCTCCGGATTCGCGGGTTCCTCGTCGCACCGCGGGACATCGAGACCGTCCTCGACGAGCACCCCGGCGTCGAACTCTCGCAGGTCGTCGGCGTTCCTCACCCCCGCCACGGTCAGGTCGCTGTGGCGTTCGTCAAGCGTGCGGACGACGGGCTCACCACCGAGGCCCTGTACGAGTACCTCGACGACCGGGTGGCGGACTACAAGGAACCGGAGGACGTGGAGTTCGTCGACGCGTTCCCCCGGTCGGAGGGGCCCCACGGCGAGAAGATACAGAAGACGGAGCTCCGGGACCGAATCGCCGGTCGCTATCAGGGATGAGCAACGTACTTCGAACTCACCGATACCTTTAACACATTATGCGGGGATTGTCCGCGCAGAGTGTTCGTACATGGATAACACACGGCGACGTTTCCTCAGACGGAGTAGTGCAGTAGCGGCTACCCTCGGGACGGCCGGTCTGGCGGGCTGTACCGGTGTGCTCGGCGGCGGCGGTGGGGGGAAGATAAAACTCGGAGCGATCAACCCCCTCTCGGGGGCGGCGGCGTTCTACGGCGAACTCGCGACGGAGACGCAGACGGCCTGGAAGAACAGAATCAACGAGGACGGTGGTATCGACGTCGACGGCACCCAGCGCGAGGTGTCGCTCGTCGAGTACGACGACGAGTCCAACAACAGCGCTGCGCGGTCGGCGGCGAAACGTCTCGCGACCGTCGACAACGTGGCGATGATTCTCTCGTCGTGGCGGAGCACGGGTGCGATCGCCATCGCGCCCATCGCGAACGACAACGAGATTCCGACGTTCACCCACGGGTTCACGCCCGAAGTGAACGAACCCGGGTCGTACATGATGCGGATGACGGTGAGCACCGTCATGGACGCGTACCCCGCGCTCCGGCAGGTCCAGCAGAGCGACGACATCCAGAACATCGGTGTCATCGCCGAGACGGGCGACTGGGGTGACGACACGCTCGCGCTGATGGACTGGTGGTTCGACCAGCCGGACAACGACGGCGGCTACACCGAACTTGGTCGCTTCTCGTTCAGCCAGCAGGACTTCTCCTCGTACATCACCAAGGCCAAGCGGGCGTACAACAACGACAACATCGACGCCGTCTACGTACAGACGTGGGCCTCCGCGATGCAACGGTTCATCCAGCAGCAGGCTCGGGAGGGCCTCAACGAGCAGATGCCGATTCTGACGGGACTGGGAGGCGCGGACTACAACAGCATCGACGAGGTGGGAGCGGCGATGGACAACGTCTACGCGCTGGGCGTCTACACCCGCCTCGCGTACGCCGACAACCCGGCCATCGCCGAGACGCTCTCCGAGGACGCGCTCTCGCAGTTCGAGGAGTACAAGGGCCTCGACGCGCCGATGCACCCGACCGCGTTCAACGTCTACGCCGACGCACAGGCGGCCCGGCAGGGAATCGCGGAGGCGGGCAGTACGGAGGGGTCGGAGATCCGCGACGCCCTCGTCGGGACCGAGATCACGACCCTGCTCGGGAAGACGACGATAAACGACCGGGGACAGCCAGCTATCCCGGGGTCGCTCATCAAGTTCGGTGCCGACGGCGACTCGGCCGTCGTCGAAGACGTCGCGTGGAGCGGTCAACTGCCACCGATCACGAGCATCCCACCCAACGTCGACCTGTGAACCAGCGCTCAACTCACTACTCATGGTACTACTAGAGAGCCTCGTCAACGGACTCATCCAGGGGAGCATCTACGCGCTGTTCGCAGCGAGCTTCACCATCATCTTCGGCGTGATGGACATCCCGAACATGGGGCACGCGGCCCTGTTCGCGGGCGGCGCGTACGTCTTCTACCAGGTCACGATGCTCTCGGGACTCCCGTGGCCGGTCGGCATCGTCGCGGCCGTCGTCGTCATCGGCGCACTGGGGGCCATCGTCGAGCGGGGGCTCCTGGCACCGCTGTACGACCGGTCGGAGTCGGAGTACGTCTTCGGCGTCATCCTCCTCACGCTCGGCCTCGCTCGCATCTTCGAGCGAGCGTTCGCCCAGATCTGGGGCCACGAGCCACACTCCGTCTCCCTGGCGGGCCTGCAGCGGGGGAGCCTCGAAGCGTTCGGCGTCTCGGTGACGACGCTCGAACTCCTGGTCGTCGTGTTCTCGATCGCCAACTTCGCGGTCCTCTACTGGCTCATCAACTACACGAACACGGGCCTCGGACTGCAGGCCATCGTCCAGGACCGCGATCTCGCGCGACTCAAGGGGGTCAACGTCAGCCGGACGTTCCTCGTCGCGTTCGTCCTCGGGAGCGCCATGGCGGCCGTCGCCGGCGTGATGAACGCGGCGATGTTCTCGCTGACGCCCGACATGGGCGCATCGCTCCTCATCAAGGCGTTCATCGTCGTCATCCTCGGCGGAATCGGGCGAGTGCTCGGCGCGGCCGTCGCGGGCTACGCGCTGGGCGTCTACGAGGCGTTCGCCATCCTCTACCTGTCGTCGTACTACATCTACGCCTCCGAGTTCGCCATCCTCATCCTGTTCTTCCTCGCCAAGGCCGTGTTGCTGGACGAGGGAGAGGAGAACCTGGGGGCCGTCCTCGTCGACCGCGTTCGCGGTCTTCGCGGGGTGGCCCGATGAGCACCGACACCGCGAGCGGCGTCGCAGGCGAGCAGATCGACGGCGACCTCGAACGCATCGAGTGGCAGTCGGTCGCACGGTCCGTCGGCATAACGCTCGTACTGGGGCTCCTCGCCATCCCGCTCGTGTCGGCGTCGAGCTACGTGGGTTACACCGCGCTGCTCGTCCTCGTGTTCGCCGTGATGGCCTCGGGGTACAACCTGATGCTCGGCTGGCCGAACCTGCTCGTGTTCTGTCCGGCGGCGCTGGCCGTCATCGGCGGGGTCACCTCGGCGCTCCTCGTGAACGTGTTCGGCGTCCCCTACCTGCTGGCGATGCTCGCCGGGGGCGTCGTCGCCGCCGTCGTGGGGAGCCTCGTCGCACTCTCGGCTATCGCCATCGGGTCGTCGTTCGAGATCATCATCGCGACGCTCGCCTTCGAGGAGATCGTCTACTACCTGTTCACGAACTGGGGAGCGGTCGGACCGACCGGCATCAGCGGCATCCCCGCCCCCGCCATCGGCCCCGTGACGTTCGAGACGCAGGTGGCTCAGTACCTCTTCTTGCTGGCCGTGCTCACCGTGGCCGTCGCCGTCGTGGCGACGTTCGACCGCTCGCTGGTCGGGACGCTCGCGGTGGCGACGAGCGAGAACGAGGACCTGCTCCGCTCCATTGGGTACAACCCGACGCGCTACAAGTTCGTCTCGGTCGTCGTCGGTGCCCTGCTGCTTGGCGTCGGCGGGTCGCTGTACGCTCACGTCAACGGCCTCATCACGCCCGGCGGGTTCACCCTCGACCAGACCGTCTTCCTGCTCGTCATCGCCGTCGTCGGGGGGCTCAGGACGGTCCACGGCCCCATCATCGGTGCCATCATCCTCGTCGGACTGCCGGAGGTCGTGCGGACGTTCGGCCTCTCGGACATGAAGCCCTACATCGTCGGCGGGATGCTCATCGTCGTCGTCCTGTTCCTCCCGCGGGGAGTCCTCGGGGGCCTGTACGACCGACTCGGCAACGGAGGTGACCGCTCGTGGCGCTTCTGGAGGTGAACGACCTCGAACGGACGTTCGGCGGTATCGTCGCCCTCGACGGCGTCACGTTCGACGTCGCGTCCGGGGAGACGAACGTCATCATCGGCCCGAACGGGGCTGGCAAGACGACGCTGTTCAACTGCATCACGGGCTACCACATCCCCGACCACGGCACCGTCAGGTTCCAGGGGACCGACATCACGTCGACACCCGACTACAAGACCGCCCGGACGGGCATCCGACGCACCTTCCAGGAGGTCGACGTGTTCGACGAACTCACCGTCGCCGAGAACATCAGTCTCGGCGCGTTCGAGTCCTCGCCCCGCGAGATGATGGAACTGCTCGACCTCCTCGACATCCACGACAAGGAGGGGAGCGAACTGACGCTGTTCGAGCGCAAGCGCGTCTCGCTGGCGCTGGCCAGCGAGGGCGAACTCCTCCTGCTCGACGAGGTGTTCTCGGGACTCAACCCGACCGAGAAGCCGGCGATGGTCGGCTACCTCGACGCCCTCGCCGAGCGGAAGACGCTGATGCTCATCGAACACGACATCGAGACGGCGTTCGACCTCGCGGACACCGTCACCATCCTCGCACAGGGGCAGGTGATGAAACGCGGCACGCCGGAGGAGATGCTCGACGACGAGACGGTTCGGGAGGACTTCCTGGGGGAGATGGCGATATGACGCGCGAACTCCTCACGGTCGACGACCTCCACGTCTCGTACGGCGACATGGAGGTCATCCGGGACGCGGACCTGAACGTCCCGGCCGGTGACGTCGTGGCCATCGTCGGCGCGAACGGCGCTGGCAAGACGACGCTCCTCGACGCGGTCGCTGGCGTGAAGGCCATCGACAGCGGGGACGTCAGGTTCGACGGCGAGTCCATCGTGGGCGAGGAACCGTTCGAGCGCATCGACAGGGGCCTCGCGTACGTCCCGGAGCGTCACCGCATCTTCCCGGAGATGACCGTCCGGAACAACCTCCAGACGGCGATGATTCCGGCGGCCGACGTCTCGCGAGACGAGCAACTCGACCGTGTGTTCGACCTGTTCCCCATCCTTCGGGACCGCCAGTCGCAGGTCGCCGGGACGATGAGCGGCGGCCAACAGCAGATGCTCGCCATCGCGCAGGGTCTCGTCATCGACCCGGACCTCATCATGTTCGACGAACCGACCCTCGGCCTCGCACCGAAGATCGTCGAGGACATCCGGGATACCATCGTCGACATCAGCGAGTCGGGTGTCACCGTGTTGCTCGTCGACGAGCAGATACGGATGGCAAAGCAGGTCTCCGACCGGATGTACCTGATGCGCAAGAACACGCTCCAGTACCTCGGCGAGCGAGGCGAGTTCGAGGACGCCTACCAGAACGCCGTCGACCAGGTGCTCGAATGACCGACGCCCACCACGCCGTCACGACCGACGGCGAACAGGTGACGGTGACGCTCGACCGCCCCGGCGCGTACAACGCGCTTCCCGTCGACGCGGTGGACGCGCTCGTCGACGCCATCCGCGACCTCGACCGGACCGACGGCTCGGTGGTCGTCGTCCGGGGGGCGGGCGACCACTTCTCGGTGGGTGCAGACCTCGACGACCTCGACCCCGCGGACGACGCCGAAGCGCGGGCGCTCTCGGAGACGTACGTCGACCTGACGCTCGCGGTCCGCGAGTGTCCGCTGCCGGTCGTCGCGGCCGTGCAGGGGCGGGCGCTCGGGTTCGGCTTCCTGCTCGCGCTGGCCGCCGACCTCGTCGTCGCGACGGAGGACGCGACGTTCGCCGTACCCGAAGTCCGACTCGGCATCCCCATCTCGGGACTCGCGGTGGCGCTCCTCCCGCGACTGGTCGGTGAGCGTCGCGCGCGCGACTGGCTCCTCACCGGCCGCGACGTGTCCGCAGCGGAGGCGCTGTCCGCCGGGTTCGTCAGCCGAACGGCGGCGAGCGACGACCTCGACGAGGCGGTAGCGGACCTCACGAATACGCTCGAAGCGAACAGCGGCCACACCATCGCCGCGCTGAAACGACGACTCGGTGCGCCCGTGCCGTCCGCCGACGTCTCGACGCTCCGCGAGGAGGCGGCGGACGCGATGGCACGGGCGTTCGACGACGGTGACGCACGCGGACGACTCGACGAGTTCAGATCATGACCACGATTCTCGACGAAGACGACTGGCGAGACGACCTCGCCGACCACGCATCGACCGAAGCGTTCGAACGAGCGGCGTCGCAGTTCGACGGCTCCGTGGCCTTCGAGGTCGGCGACGAGACGGCCTGGTTCAAGGTGTACCGCGGTCGCGTCATCGACACCGAACCGTACGTCCCGGCGTTCGGCGCGACGTTCCGGGTCGTCGGCGACCGCGGGGCGTGGAGACGCGTCGCGAGCGGCGAGACGTCCCTCTCGGGGGCCATCCACGTCGCCGAATTGCGGACCGTGGGCGACAAACTCGAGGCCAACCGGATGCGCGAGATGCTGGAACTGCTCGTCCGGAGCCTGCAGGACCTGGAGGCCGCCCATGAGTGACTCCGACCTCGTCGGCCGGTACGTGACGGTGCAGGACACCCGGACGTACGTCGAGACGGCCGGAAGCGAGGACGACCCCGCCATCGTGGCGATTCACACCGCGGGGGCCGACGGTCGACAGTGGCGACACGTCGCGCCGCCGCTCGTCGACGCGGGGTACCGTCTCGTCGTGCCGGACCTGCCGGGCCACGGGAAGTCCTACCCGGTCGACTGGGAGCCTCACGACACCATCCACCAGCACGCCGAGTTCGTCCTCGACCTCGTCCGGGAACTCGGCCTCGACGCGCCCGCCGTGATGGGGTGTTCCATCGGCGGCGACACGGCGCTGGACCTCGCCGTCGAGCACCCCGACGCCTTCCGGTGTGCGCTCGCGTTCGAGGGAGCGGGCCGGACGCGGGGCGCACAGCTCGGACGGCTGTCACACCCTCACGCGCTCCCCGGCTGGCAGAACGTGCTGGAGTACTCCGTCGTCGACTCCACCGCGAAGAGCGTCCCCGACGCCGCCCGCCGCGAACTCGTCTGGCAACACCGGAGCGCGCACGAGGTCGGCACGAACGACCTGCAGGGCTGGGCCGACCACGACGTCTCCGACAGGCTGGACGAGGC
Source organism: Halomarina salina (assembly GCF_023074835.1). Lineage (NCBI taxonomy): Archaea > Methanobacteriati > Methanobacteriota > Halobacteria > Halobacteriales > Natronomonadaceae > Halomarina > Halomarina salina. Next base: position 89,039 of record NZ_JALLGW010000003.1, on the reverse strand, counting down.
GACGCTTCCCGTCCTGCTGGTCCGGGGGACCGAGGACTTCTATATCCAGGACGACGTGTTCGAGGAGACGATAGCCGGCCTCCCCGACTGTACGCCGGTCACGATGGAGGAGACCGGCCATTACCCGATGATGGAGCGCCCGGACGAGACGGCCTCGCTGGTCGTCGAGTTCCTCGAGGAGTGAGCCGAGGCGCGGCAGCGCGTCGGCGGAATGAAGCGACCGGTCAGACGACGTGGTCGAGTCCGTCGTGCTTGACGACGTTCGCTATCTGGTTCTTCTGTATCTCGTCGGTACCCGCGCCGATGCGCCAGCCGCGGATGTCCCGGTAGAGGTACTCCAGCGGGTGGCCCTGCTGGTAGGCGTTCGCGCCGTGTATCTGTACGCACTCGCTGACGACGCGCTCGGCTATCTCGGAGGCGTACAGCGTCGCGACCGACGCGTCGAGTCGGCTCGGCGTCCGGTCGGCTGCAACGGCGTTCCGCGCCGCCCGGTGCGTCAACCCCTGTGCGGCCTTGTAGTGTTTCACGAGGTCGGCTAGCTTCCACTCGATGCCCTGGAACTCCCCGATAGGCTGGCCGAACTGCTCGCGATCCTCCGCGTACTCGATGGCGCGGTCGATGGCGAACGCCATCTTCCCGGTTATCATCGCGGCGTTCCCGAGGCGCTCCCAGTTCAGCGAGACGAGCTGTTCCTTGAACGCCGACTCCCCCCGAGTGAGGACGTTCTCGGCCGGGACGTAGACGTCGTCCATGTAGAACTGCGTCTGGGTGTGCCCGGCCATGTTCGTGAAGTGGTTCGTCATCTCGACGCCTTCCGCGTCGAAGTCGAGGACGAGCGAACCCAGCCCCTCGCCGGGGAACCGGACCCACACGACCGACGACCCGCAGTAGCCCACGTCGCTCACCCAGGTCTTCTCGCCGTTGACCCGGAACCCGTCGCCGTCTTCCTCGGCGGTCGTGTTCATCGCGCCGACGTCGGACCCGGCACCCGGCTCCGAGATGGAGAGGGCGATGCCGTCCTCGGCGTTCATCACCGGCGGGAGGTAGCGCTCCTTGGCGGCCTCGGTGCCGAACTCGGCGACGGCCCGGGGGCCGAGCATCGTCTGCGAGTCGAGGAACAGTCCCGTGTCGGGACACACCCGCGAGACGATCTCGATCGTCAACAGCGCCTCCACCTCGGTCATGCCACCGCCGCCGTACTGCTCGTCGAAGTTCAGTCCGAGGAACCCCCGGTCGGCCAGCAGTTCGACGTTCTCCCAGGGCGTCTCGTCGTGCCACGTGCACGCCTTCTCGGCGAAGTTCTGTTCGGCGAGGTCTCGAACCGTCTCGAGGACCATCCGCTGCTCGTCGGAGAGGTCGTCCATCGGGAGGAAGAGGGACCAGCCGGGGCATAAAGATAGCGATGGTACCGTCTGACACGGTGGCAGCAGTACCGGTCGACCGACCGGTCAGTAGTCGGTGCGCCGGGTGAGCGAGAGGCGGTCGACTCGGGTGAAGTAGGGGCCGCCGAGGCGACCGACCGCGTCCACCTTCGCGGCGTCGACCCGGCCGTTTGTGAGCATCGCGTCGTCGACGCGGACGTACTGGACGTCGCCGAAGACGAGCGTGCTGCCGTGGATTCGCTTCGTGTCCCGAACGGTGCACTCGAGGTGTGCGGCCGCGTCCGCGACCCGGGGCACGTCGACCGTCGTCGCCGGGACGGCCTCCAGACCGACCTCCTCGAACTCGTTCACTTCCGGGGGCGCGGCCAGCGACGTCCGGTCCATCCGGTCGGCCAGCGGTTCCGTGACGAGGTTCACGACGAACGCACCGGTGTCGACGGCGTTGGTCGGCGTGTCCTTCCGTCGCTCGCCGTCGTCCTCGGCCGCGAACATCACGACCGGCGGGTCGGTGTGGACGAGGTTGAAGTAACTGTAGGGGGCGAGGTTCGTAACGCCGGACTCGTCGACGGTGCTCGTCCACGCGATGGGCCGGGGCGTCACGACGCTCGTGAGCAGACGGTGGACGCCCGACACGTCCTCTCGCAGGTCGGTCTCCATACCCGTCGTTTGGGACACCGTCGCATAGTCGCGTCGGTCGGTCGCCGCGTGGGTCCGCTCGTCTGGCGTCCGGTCAGGCGTCGCGTCCGGTCTCGGCGGCCAGTTCCTCGCGGACCTCGAACGTCCTGACCTTCCCTGTGTCCGTCCGCGGGAAGGCCTCGTCTCTGACCACGACGACGTCGGGGACCTTGTACGCCGAGATGCGCTCCGCGCAGAACTCGATCACGTCGTCGCCCGTCAGGTCGTGCCCATCGGCCGGTCGGACCGCTGCAGCGACGACCTCGTCCCGCCGGTCGTCGGGGAGGCCGACGACGACCGCTTCCTCGACGCCGGGGTGTTCGCCGACGACGCGCCGGACCTCCTCCGGGGAGACGTTGATGCCTCCGGTCTTGATCATGTCCGTGATGCGGCCCTCGAAGACGAGGCGGCCGTCGGCCTCCAGCCACCCCAGGTCGCCCGTGCGGAAGTACCCCGCCTCGTCGAACGCTTCCCGGGTCTTCTCCGGGCGCTTCAGGTACTCCCGGAACATCGTTCGACTCCGGATGCGAATCTCCCCCCGCTCGCCCGGCGCGACCTCGACGTCCGTCTCCGGGTCCTTGACGCGAACGTCGACGTTCGCCAGGGGATGACCGACCGTCTCCCGTCGCGAGCGCTCGTCGCTGTCGTGGTGCGTGATTGCACAGATGGCCGACACCTCGGTCAACCCGTAGCAGTTCAGCGCACGGTCGACGCCGTGTTCCTCTTCGAGTCGCCGTCGGACGGGCCGTGGGGCGACGGCGAGGGCGACCCGGACCGAGTCGAACGCCGCCCGGAGGTCGGTGTCGAGGCGCTCCATCGATTTGAACATGTTCCCCATTCCGTACAGCACGGTGCACTCCTCCTCCCGGACGAGGTCGACCGCCTCCCGGGCGTCGAACCGTTCCTGCACGACGAGCGTCGCCCCGTGGGCGAACGCCGTTATCGACTCGTTGCAGGCCGCGAAGCTGAAGAACAGCGGCAGCCCGAGCCAGAACCGGTCGCCAGCGTCGACGCCGAGTCGAGCGCCGATGCTGCGCGGGTTCGTCACCAGTCCGTCGTGTTCGAGCACGATGGGTTTCGGGCGTCCCGTGGTCCCGGAGGAGAAGAGGACGTACGCCTCGTCGTCCGGTTCGACCGCCTCTGCGGTCGCGGCCAACCGGTCGCCCGTCACGCCGTCCGCGCGGTCGACGACCTCGTCCCAGTGCACGGTCCACGACGGTGCGTCCCCCACCACGACGACGGTCTGGAGCACGGGGAGCACCGTGGAGTTCACGTTCGTCCCGTCGCCCTCGACGATGGCGGGGTCGACGCTCGTCAGCATCTCGAGGTAGTCGTTGTCGAGGAACGAGTCGAGCGTCACCAGCGTCGAGACGTCGGCCTGTCGGAGGGCGTAGCGGAGTTCGTCAGGTTTGTACCAGGTGTTGAGGCCGACCATCGTCGCCCCCACGCGCTCGGTGGCGTAGGTGGCGACGAACCACTCGACCCGGTTGCTGAGGAGCACGCCGACCCTGTCGCCGGTCCGGACCCCTAGCGAGAGGAGTCCACGCGCGAACTCGCGGACCCTGTCGTGCAGTTCGGCGTACGTGAGCCGTTCGTCCGCCGTGACGAGCGCCTCGGTGTCGGCGTGCTCGTCCGCGGCGGTGTCCAGCAGCTGGTTCAGTGTCGCTCCGCGCCAACTCATACCACACGTACCGGGAAGCGCCGGAAATAGCTTGTCATCACCGCGGCCGGCCGAATCAGTACTCCGGGGTCCGCCCCGCTTCGTAGGCCGCTCGTCCCTCGTCGACGTCGTCGCTCTCGAGGGCGGACACCCCGACCGCCGACTCGATGGCGAACGCCTCTTCGCGCGGGACGCGGCCGCCGCGCCGGACGATCTCCTTGATAGCGCGTATCGCGTCCGGACTGTTCGAGGCGATTCGGCGGGCGACCGCCATCGCGCGTTCGACCACCTCGTCGGCTGGCACGACGTCGTTCACGAGGCCGACCCGGTACGCGTGGTCGGCCGAGAAGAGGTCACCCGTCAGCAGGAACTCCATCGCGTGACAGTACGCGAGGTCACGGGGCAGGCGGACCGTCGACCCGGTCGCCGAACCCCCACCGCGGTTCCTGGAGGCCGAACTTGGCCTCTTCGGCCGCGATACGCAGGTCCGTCGCCTGCAGGAACTCCATCCCGGCAGCGATACAGTGGCCGTTGACCGCCGCGACGACGGGCGTGTAGATGGGGTCCCCCCGGAGCGTGAAGTCCCGGAAGTCGGAGTCGACGTCCAGCATCCGCGCGGTCTCCTCACGGGAGAACTCCTCGAGGTCCATCCCCGAACAGAACGCCTCGCCAGCGCCCGTGACGACGACGGCGCGGACGGAGTCGTCGGCGTCGGCGTCGAGGAGACAGTCGGCGACGGTCTCTCGCATCTCCACCGTGAGCGCGTTGAGTGTCGCCGGGCGGTCGAGCGTGACGACGGCGACGTGGCCGTCGCGTTCGTACTGAACCGTGTCGGACTCCGGGTCGAACATACGCGGTCGACGTCGGGCACCCTCCTCAAGATTGCCCCAGTAGCGCGGCGTGATGGTAGCCTCCGGCAGTCCGACGCCCGCTAGATTTATACGACATACCGCGGCAGTTCCCGGTACGATGCCCGACAGCTACGAGACGCGACTCTCGACGCACGACGAGGAATCGGTGACCGTTCGCGGGAAGGACCTCACGACCGAGATAATGGGAGAGATGGACTTCGGGTCCGCGTTCGTCCACCTCCTGAGCGGCGAGACGCCCACGGTCGCCGAACGGCGACTGATCAACGCGATGCTCTCCTCGCTGATGGTCCACGGCACGACCCCGCACGCCATCGCCACGCGCCTCACCCTGCTCTCGGAACCGTCGTCGACGCAGGGAGCGGTGGCGAGCGGTCTGCTCGGCGTCGGGTCCCGGTTCGCGGGAGCGATGGAGCAGTGTGCGACCGACCTCCAGGCCGTCGCTGCGGCCGACGACCGCGAGGCCGCGACGGCGGAACTCGTCGCCGCCTACCGCGAGAGCGAGAAGCGGTTCTCTGGCATCGGCCACCCCGAGTTCGACCCCGTCGACCCGCGCGCCCAGCGCCTCTTCGACCTCGCAGACGACGCCGACGTCACCGGCGACCACGTCGCCATCCTCCGCGACCTCCAGGGGGCGTTCGAGGACGAGGCGGGCCGTGACCTCCCCATCAACGTCACCGGCGCCATCGGCGCACTCGCGTCCGACCTCGGCCTGGCCCCGGAGGCCGCACGGGGGTTCGCCATCGTCAGTCGCGCCGCCGGCCTCGTCGCGGAGGTCATCGAGGAGCGTGAGTCGCCCGTCGGTATGGACGTCTGGCAGACGGTCGACGAGCGGATGACCTACGTCGAGGACTGAGCGCAGTCGATAGACGACCGAACGGCGGCTGAGACTCGGCCGCAGGGGTCAGAGCAGTCGCGCGAGTGAGCGGAGCCGTTTCGCCGTCGCGAACGGCTACTCGTACGCGAGGTTCAGTTCGAGTTCGTTGACGGTGCTGAGGAGCACGTTCGGCAACTCCTCTTCGAGCAGGTCGCCCCGGAGTCGGTGGCTCGGTCCGGAGACGACGCAGGCTCCCAGGACCCGCTCGTCGGGGTCGAGCATCGGGACGGCGACGGCGTTGAGGCCGCGCGTGCTCTCGCCCAGCGAGTACGAGACCCCCCGCTCGCGGATGGTCGCGAGTTCCTCGTCGAGCGCGTCCCGGTCGGTGATGGTCGACTCGGTCGCCCGCGGCAGGCCGTGTCTGGCGACGATCTCGTCCACTCGCCAGTCGGGGAGGTTCGCGAGGATGGCCTTCCCGGCCGCGATCTGGTGGAGGTAGAGGCGTTTCCCGACGCGAGTCCGGGTGTTGACGCCGTGCGGGCCGACCTCCCGGTAGAGGACGACCGAGCGACCGCGCTCCTCGGCGATGAACTGCACCAGCTCCTCCGTCTGTTCGCTCAGGTGCCGAACTTTCCGCTTGATCCGGTCGGCACCCGGAAACTGCTTCCGCACGTCGCCGCCGACGTCGAGGAACCGCAGGCCGAGGCGGTAGCTGTCGTCGTTCTTCACGACGAAATCCCGCTCCCGGAGCGTCGCGAGGTGTTTGTGGACGGTGCTCTTCGAGCAGTCGAGGTCGGCGGCGAGCGTCGTGACACCCGCGCCCTGGTGGCGCTGGAGTGCGTCGATGACGTCGAGCGTCGTCGTCACCGACTGGACGGTCACCCGTTCCCCCGCTCCCGTGTCGCCCCCTTCGCGTGACGATGCCATGGCACACACTCTCCTCCAGTCGCACTTAACGTTTCTTCACGAGAAATCTTCACGTGATGGACGGGAACCCGTCGCGCTTCAGGACGCGCGCGATCTGGTTCTTCTGTATCTCGTCGGTGCCGGCCGCGATACGACGACCCCGCGCCATGCGGTAGAGGTACTCCAGCGGGTGGCCCCGCTGGTAGCCGTTCGCGCCGAACACCTGCAGCGCCTCGCTGACGACACGCTCGACCGTCTCCGACGCGTAGAGCTTCGCGACCGACGTCTCCATCCGAGCGGGGATGCGTCCGGCGTCGACGGCCGACTGCGCGGCGGAGAAGGTGAGCGCACGCGAGGCCTGCAGTCGCTTGGTCATGTCCGCGAACTTCCACTCGATGCCCTGGAAGTCGGCGATGGGCTGGCCGAACTGGTTCCGGTCGCCGGCGTAGTCGAGCGCCCGTTCCAGCCCGTTCCGGGCGAGGGCGTTGGCGAGCGCACTCGACCCCAGGCGCTCCCAGTTCAGCGCCTGGAGTTGCTTCACGAACGCGTCCTCGCCGCGAGCGAGCACGTTCGCCTCGGGGACGTGCACGTCGTTCAGGAAGAACTGCGACTGGGTGTGACCGGCCATGTTGGTGAAGTGTTCGCCGACCTCGACGCCGTCGCTGTCGAAGTCGACCACGAGCGTCCCGAGTCCCTCCGGGAACTTCACCCAGAGGAGTACCGCGTCGGCGTCCCGGACGCTCGACACCCACGTCTTCTCGCCGTCGACGACCAGTGCGTCGCCGTCCGCGTCCGCGCTGGCGGGTTCGGCGGTGGTGTTCATCGCGGCGACGTCGCTGCCGGCCTCGGGTTCGCTGATGCCGACCGCGACACACGTCTCGCCGCTGGTGACGCCCGGCAGGTAGCGCTCTTTGAGGTCCTCGCTCCCGAACATCTCGATGGCTCGCGGCGCGACCATCTGCTGCTCGTAGATGTACTGCGCCGTGTCCGGACAGACGCGCCCGACAGCCTCGATGGTGAGGATGGCCGCCAGTTCGGTCATGCCCCCGCCGCCGTACTCCGTGCCGATGTTGACGCCGAGGAAGCCCCGCTCGGCGAGCGTCTCGATGTTCTCCCACGGCGTCTCGTCGCCCCACTCGAAGGCGCGCTCCGCGAACTCGTTCTCCGCGAGGTCCGAGAGCGTCTCGACCAGCATCCGCTGCTCCTCGTTCAGTGCGAGCATACCACACGTACACCCAGCGAGCGCATAAGTGACGGGGGAAGGAGCCACAGGAGCAGGGCTCGACCCGGAACGTGGCCGGCTCAAATGACGTTCCGGTCGGCGAGGTCGGCGATGTCGTCGTCGTCGTACCCGAGCGCACCGAGGACGGTCTCGGTGTGCTGGCCGAGCGTCGGTGGTGCCTGCGAGGTGTCCGTCTCCAGCGTCGAGAAGTTCACCGGGTTGCCGGGTGCCCGGAACGTCCCCAGGTCGGGGTGGTCCATCTCGGCGACCATCTCTCGGGCCTCGACGTGCTCGGACTCGGCGATGTCCGCGACCGAGTTGAGGGGCGTGCAGGGGACGTCGTGCTGACGGAGGCGCTCGACCCACTCCGCGGTCGTCTTCTCGGCGAAGATGTCGTCGAGGAGCGCGTCGAACTCCTCGCGGTTCTCCACCCGGTCGGTGAACGTCTCGAAGCGGTCGAGTTCCAGCCACTCTTCGTGGTCGAGGGCCTCGCAGAACGACGGCCAGTGCGCCTCGGTGATGACGCCGACGACGACCCAGTCGTCCGCCGTCTCGAGCGCCTGGTACGGCGTCAGGTTCGGGTGGCGCGTCCCCATTCGCTGCGGCGTCTCGCCGGTCGCGAAGAAGTTCGTGACGTGGTAGAGGAGCCACTGGAAGCTCGTGTCGAGCAGGGCGATGTCGATGTACTGTCCCTCGCCGGTCCGCTCGCGGTGGTAGAGCGCCGTGAGCGTCGCGTACGTCGCGGTCATCGCCGCCGAGACGTCGCTGATGGAGATGCCCACGCGGGCGGGCTGGTCCTCGCTGCCCGTGACGGACATGATGCCCGACTCGCCCTGGAGGACGATGTCGAAGGACTTCCGGTCGCCGTGCGGACTGTCGTCGCCGTAGCCCGAGACGTCGGTGTAAATCAGGTCCTCGTTCAGGTCGGCGAGCGTGTCGTAGTCGGCGTCGAGTCGCTCGGCGACGCCCGGCCCGAAGTTCTGGACGAACACGTCCGCCTCCGCGACCAGGTCGTGCAGGACGTCGCGGCCCTCCTCGGACGCGAGGTCGAGCGTGATGGACTGCTTGTTCCGGTTGAGGCTCACGAAGTACGCCGACAGGTCGCCGTAGGCGGGCGCGAAGTCGCGCGTCAGGTCGCCCGTCCCCGGACGTTCGATCTTGATGACCTCCGCACCCATATCGCCGAACGTCTGGGTCGCGAACGGGCCGACGAGCGCCTGTGATGCATCTACGACGACGACATCGTCGAGTGGTTGCATAGGACATAATCCGAGCGTGCCGGAATAAAACTTCCTGCCTCAGACCCCCCGCGACCGGGGAAGGTACCCGCGCTCCTGGAGTTCGTTCACCAGTCCCTCGGGCATGAGGAGGATGAGCACGATGAGCACCACGCCGAACGCGAGCATGTGGTAGTCCGAGACGTTCTGCGTGAGTATCTCCTGGGTCGGGATGAGGATGAGCGCGCCGAGCGCCGGCCCCCAGACCGTCCCGATGCCGCCCAGGACGACCAGCAGGATGAGCGTGATGGTCATCGAGATGCTGAACACCGTGCTCGGGAAGAGAAAGCCCAGCGAGAGGGCGTAGAGGCTCCCCGCGAGCCCGGTGAGCACGCCGTGGACGACGAACGCCGAGAGCTTGTACCGGAGGGGGTTGACCCCGATGGTCGACAGCGCCTGTTCGTCCTCGCGGACGGCGAGCATCCGCAGCCCGAACCGCGAGGTCGCCGTCTCGTAGGTCAGCACGAGACAGGCGAACGCGAGCACCATGAACGCGAAGTACGCCTCCGTGTTCGTCAGCGGCGCCACGTTCAGGCCGATGGAGCCCTTCAGGTACGTCGTCTCGATGAGCACGCCCTGTCTGAGTCCCTCGGCGACGAGCAGCGTCGCGATGGCGAAGTAGATGCCCGATATCCGGAGCAGGATGACCCCGAGGACGAGCGCGAACACCGCCACGAAGGCGGTGGTGCCGACGAGCGCGAGCGGCCACGCCAGGTTGAGGTAGACGACCTGGACGGCCGTGGCGTACGCCCCCAGTCCGATGAACGCGAACGGGCCGAACGTTCCGTACCCCGTGTACCCCGAGAGGAAGTTCCAGGCGTACGCGAGCGCCGCGTACATGAACAGGAAGTAGACGACCTTCATCCCGTAGGGGGTGAGACTGACGGGACCGGTGGCCAGCACCAGCGCGGCGACGACGATGATACCGTAGAAGGTCCGTCGGTCGTCGATGGGCGGCAGGTCAACCATGGAGTCGGTCCTCCGGTTCACCGAACAGTCCGTGCGGGCGCACGAGCAGGACGACGGCGATACCGAGGTACATGACGAGGAGCGCCCGGTGCGAGCCGGCGTAGTACTCCGCGAACGTCTGGAACACGCCGATGAGGACGGCGGCGACGCCCGCACCCTTGATGCTCCCCATGCCGCCGAGGACGATGACGACGAACGCGATGAGCAGCAGGTGGCGACCACCGATGGGACTGATACCGTAGGAGATGAAGTACGCCGTCCCGCCGATGCCGGCCAGCAACGAGCCGACGCCGAACGTGATGGCACGGATACGTGGCGCGTTGATGCCCGAGGCCTCCGCGAGGTCGGGAGCCTGACTCGTCGCGCGGATGGCCTGCCCGAGGGAGCTCCGGGAGAGGAACGCGAACAGCACGCCCGTGACGACGAACCCGATGCCGCCCGAGGCGACCTCCTTCAGCGACAGCCCGATGGAGGCGACGTCGACGCCCTGCGAGAGGTAGGGGATGGTCACCGTCTCCGTCGAGAAGACGACGCGGAACGTCGACTCGAGCACCAGCAACAGCCCGAACGTCAGCAACAGACTGTAGAGGTCTTCTTCGCCGACGACGTGTTCGACGAACACCCACTGGGCGGCGTACCCGACGGCGAACATCGCCGGGATGACGACGACGAGGCTCAGTATGGGGTCGACGCCGACTTCGGTGAACAGCCAGTAGGTGATGTAGCCGCCGGCCATGATGAGGCCGCCGTGCGCGAAGTTGACGACCTCCATCACGCCGAACACGAGCGCCATTCCCATCGACGTGAGCATGTAGACGCCGGCGAGCAGGAGACCGCTCGCCAGCAACGAGAGGATGATAGTTACGTCGACCACTGTCTCACCAGGGTTTCGGCCACGTGACGTCGCCTGTCGCGCGTTCCTCCGGGAAGACGAGTTGCTTCGACTTGGTGTCCTGCCACTGGAGGAGGCTCCACGGGATGCCGTCCTGGACGCCGTTCTCGTTGAACGACGCCGTCCCCGCGACCGTCTCGAACTCCGAGTTCATCATCTGTTGCTGGAGCTCCGACCCCTCGGCACTCCCGGCGTTCGCGTACGCGCCCTCGAACGTCTGGAGCGCCCCGTACGCGAGCGCCGCGTGGTAGTCCGCGGAGATCTCCTCGCTCGAACGGATGCTCTTGAACGTCTCGAGGAACTCCTCGTTCCCGGCCGTGTCGAACTGCTGCATGTACATCGTCGGGGCAGCCAGCCCTTCGACGAGGGAGCCGAGGTCGTTGCCGATGCTCGCCGCGGTCGCGGTCTGGGCGTCGACGTACTTCGGCGTGAAGTTCCGCGCTGCCATCGACCGGACCATGTTGACGACGTGGTGGGAGTAGTTCGTCGCCACGAACGACTGCGCGCCGGCCTGCTTCGCCCGGAGCATGAACGAGTCGAAGTCCGTCGTCTCGCGCGCGTGGGTCGCCGAGTAGACGACCTCGAGCCCGTTGTCGGGGGCGACCTGTTCGACGAACCGCTTCTGGCTCAGTCGCGCCCAGCCGAGGTCGACCGCGAGCGCCGCGACCTTCTTCCCGTCGTCGTGCTGGGAGAGGATGGAGCCCGCGCCCTTCCGGGCGAGCGGCGGTTCGAACATGAACATGTAGTCGAACCCCTGGTGGATCTCGTAGTTCAGCGAGCCGGTGGTGATGAGCGGTATCTGGGCGTCCTCGAGAGCGGGTGCCATCGCGCGGCTGAGCGGCGACGAGTAGGCGTTGACGACGTAGTCGACCTCGTCGTTGGCGAACTGGCTGGCGATCTCGCTCGCCTGTGACTCCGAACTCTGGTTGTCCTCCTTCCGCAGTTCGACCGATGTCCCGTCGAGTCCCCCGCTGTCCTCGACGTTCTGCTCCCACGCGTCGAACGCCGTCTCGTAGATAGAGCCGAGATTCGAGAAGTCACCGGAGAGCGGGACGGAGATACCGATGGTCAGCGAGTCACCGCCTCCGCCACCCCCGCTCAACGCGGTACAGCCCGCGAGTCCGGTGAGCCCGGCAGTCCCGAGCGCGCCGGTCGCTCTCAGGAACGTCCGTCGAGTACTGTCGCTATCGCTCGTCGACCCCCGATGGGTATGCTGGTGGTTGTCTGGCATAGCTGGTAACGCTACTTAGCGTTGTAAGGAGCCAACATAAATAACTAGCGTTGGCTGCAGGTGAAGTACGGCTCGCCGCGCGCTCACGCCGACGTCGACCCGCCGAGGTAGAGGTCGCCGAGTTCCTCGCCCTCCAGGAAGCGCTCGCTGGCACCGTCGCCGACCACTTCGCCGTTCCGGAGAACGTACGTTCGGTCCGTGTTCTCCAGCAGTACGGGAACGTTCTGCTCGATGATGAGGAAGGTGAGGTTGCGCTCCTCGCGGATGGTACCGATACGGTCGAACACCTGCTGGACGTACTTGGGCATCAGCCCGGCGCTCGGTTCGTCGAACAGGACGAGGTCGGGGTCGGCGATGAGCGCCCGCGCGACGGCGACCATCTTCTGCTCGCCGCCGCTCATCGTGCGTACCTGCTGGTGCCGGCGCTCGTCGAGCCGCGGGAACAGCTCCAGGAGGTCCTCGGCACGCTCCTCGAACGCGCTCCCGTCGACGGTGTACGCGCCCATCCGCAGGTTCTCCATCACGTCCATCTTCGGGAACGTGTTCTGGGTCTGGGGGACGTAGCCGATGCCGAGTTTCACCAGGTCGCTGGGCTGGACGTCGCCAACGCGTTCACCGTCGTAGCGGATCTCTCCCTCCCACGGCGAGAGGTACCCCATGACCGTCTTGAACACGGTCGACTTCCCCGCCCCGTTCGGACCGATGAGACCGACCACCTCGCCGCGGTCGACGTGCAGGTCGACGTCCTTCAACACCGGCACTTCGTTGTAGCCCGCTACGACTCCGTCGACGTCGAGTAATGGGTCGGTCATAGTCCGAGGTAGGATTCGCGAACCCGGTCGTCCTCGCGCACGACGCTCGGTTCGTCTTTCAGCAACTGGTGGCCGTCGACGAGGACGACGAGTTCGTCGCAGAGCGAGCTGATCTCGTCGATCTCGTGGTCCACGACGAGCACCGTCTTGCCCTCCTCCGTCCGGAGGCGTTCGAGCAGGGCGGCGATGTCGTCGACGAGGCCGGGGTTGACGCCGGCGAACGGTTCGTCGAGCAGGATGAGGTCCGGGTCGAGCATCAACGTCCGGGCGATGCCGAGCAGCACCTGCTGTCCCCCCGAGAGGTTCCCCGCGTAGTGGTGCCGGTGGTCGTCGAGTTCGACGAACGACAGCCACCGGTCGACGGCCTCGTCGACGTCGTCGTCCGGCGTCTCGACGGTCCGGAGGTTCTCCTCGAGGGTCATCTCGTCGAACACCCGTGCCTGCTGGAACGTCCGCCCGAGTCCCTCGTTGGCGATTCGGTACGGTTTCCAGCCCGTGATGTCCGTTCCCCGGAACTCGACGCGCCCCGAGTCGGGTTGTAGCAGACCCGTGATGAGGTTGAACGTCGTGGTCTTCCCGGACCCGTTCGGACCGATCATCCCCGTAATCGACTCGCTGTCGACGCTCATCGTCAGGTCGTCCACGGCCTGCTGGCCGCCGAACGACCTGCTGAGGTCGACGACATCGATGATGCCCATGTGTCTCGTATGCATACCCCTGCCAGCCGGAGCGATAAGCGTTGGGGTCGGACCGGTGACGCCGGTCTCCTCGATCGCCCGACGGTCGCCTGAGGTAAGATTAAGCCGGTCGGTTACAGACACGGTGACATGCCACTCTCGGACGTACGCGTCGTCGAGTGCGGACAGGTCATCGCCGGACCGCTGACCGGGACGTTCCTCGGTGACCTCGGGGCCGACGTCGTCAAGGTCGAACCCCACCGCGGCGAACTGTTCCGCACGGACCGTCGACAGCTCGACGGCGAACCGTTCAACCCCGGTTTCGAACTGTACAACCGGAACAAGCGGTCGCTGAGCCTCGACCTGAAGGCCGACGCCGGACAGGAGAGCCTGCACGACCTCGTCGAGGTCGCGGACGTGTTCGTCCAGAACTGGCCCCCCGGCGTCGCCGAGCGCCTCGGGGCGGACTACGAGACGCTCAGCGAGGTCAACGAGGACCTCGTCTACGTCCACGTGACGGGGTTCGGCGAGACGGGGCCGCTGGCGAAGAATCCGGGGATGGACACCGTCGTCCAGCACGTCTCCGGGTTCACGAGCCTGATGGGCGACGGCCTCGACGAGGGGCCGCCGATTCGCTCCCAGTCGTCGCTGGGGGACGTCTACGCGGCGTACAGCGCGGCACTCAGCGCCATCGCCGCGCTCCGCCACGTCGACCGGGGCGGTGAGGGTCAGAAGGTCGACGTCTCGTTGCTCGAATCGCTCGTCCACAACGTCGACGCCGCCTTCGAGTACTACAACAACCTGGACGAGGTGCCCGCCGCGGGCGGCCGGAACACGTTCAGCCAGCCCGACATGCTGTACGGGGCAGCCGAGGCCGCCGACGGCTACGTCGTCGTCGCCCTGCTCCTCTACTCCGACCGCATCTGGGAGGCGTACTGCGACCTGCTCGGCCGCGAGGACCTGCGCGAGGAGGAGCGCTATCGGACAGAGGAGGGGCGACTGGAGGACGCGTCGAAACTGTCGCGCATCTTCGAGGGCTGGCTCGTCGAGCAACCCGCCGACGAGGCCGTCGAGGCGATGAACGCCGCCGGCATCCCGGCCGCACACGTCAACGACATCCGCGAGGCGGCCGAACTGGACCACCTCGCGGAACGGGGGACGTTCGTCGACGTCGACCACCCCCGGTACGGGGAACTGACGCTCACGGACACGCCGCTCGACCTCTCGGAGACGCCCCCGTCCATCCGCCGCCACGCGCCGCTGCTCGGCGAGCACTCGCGCGAGGTCCTCGAAGAGGTGGGGTACGACGACGCGACGCTCGACCGCCTCGTCGAAGCGGGGGTCCTCGAGCAGCGCTAGGCAATGAGAGAGCGTCGGAGGACGACGACCGGCCGTCAGACGACGGCGACCGCCCGCCCCTCCACGACCGTCTCGCCGTCCTGGTCGGTGACCGTCACGTCGGCCTCGACACGGTCGCCGGCGTCGGTCTCCTCGACGGCGGTCACCGCGACGGTCGTCGTCAGGTCGTCGCCCGGCCAGACCTGCGAGACGAACCGCGTCTCGAACTCGCGGAGCCCCTGGAGGCCGAACGCCTCGCGGACGGCGCGCGAGGCGACGCCGCTCGTGAACATCCCCTGGCCGAACGGCGACTCGTAGCCCGACGACCGCGCGTGCGGTTCGTCGAAGTGGATGGGGTTGAAGTCGCCGCTCGCGCCGGCGTAACGCACGAAGTCGGCACGCTCGATTCCCTCGACGGTCCGCTCGACGGTGTCCCCGACGCTGTGGTCGCTCATTCGCGCTCCCCCTCGATGGCCCGTCCCGTCTCGATGCGGGTGTTCCAGTCCGAGACGACGTGCTCGCCCGCCGTGTCGGTGAAGTCCGTGCGGAGGACGGCGAACGTGAGCGTTCCGCCTCGTCTCCCGTCCCGTTCGAAGACATCCTCCAGCGTCGTCCGGCCCGTCAGTTCGTCGCCGAGGAGGAGCGGCCGGTCGTACTCGTAGCGCTGCTCGCCGTGGACGGTCCGCGGCTGGTGGAAGCCGAGGTCCTCGTGGAAGCCGAGTCCCTGGTCGGTATCGTCCGGCCGGTACCGCGGGAAGTACGCCGTCCGGACGAACGTGGGCGGCGCGGGAATCGTCTCGTATCCGGCGGCGACGGCGGCCCGTTCGTCGAGGTAGACGTCGGCGGGGTCGTGGATGGCGCGGGCGAACTCCGCGACCTTGCCCCGTTCGACCACGAACTCCGACACCGTCCGTCTCGTCTCACCGACGAGGCCCTGTAGCTCGTCGACCGATTTCGATGGCACCCCAGACAGTCCCGTCTCCCGTCGCAAAAATCTACCGTGGGAAACAGTTATCCGACGACTGCCAGAACCACGGCCCATGATAGGTGAAGACACATCACTCACCGAGGCGGAGCGAGAGTACCTCGAGGAGACGGTCGAGACGCTGCGCAGCGACGTGTTCGTCGGCGACCTGGACCAGGACCACTTCCGCGCGCTCGACGAGAACCGCGAGTCCGCGGCCGACTGGCAGGAGTTCGTCTCGCGGGCCGGCGACGCGGGCCTGCTCGGCATCTCGGTCCCGGAGGAGTACAACGGCGGGGGCCTGGGCGTCGTGGAGACCGTCCTCGCGGAACAGGCGCTGGGGTACGCCGGCACCATCGTCCACGCCTGTCAGGTGTCGCTGACCCAGCACATCGGTCGAACGCTGTACGAACACGGCAGCGACCACGTGCGGGACACCTACCTGAAACCGCTCCTCGACGGCGAGGTGGTGCTCGCGCAGGCGTTCACCGAACCGAGCAGCGGCACCGACATGGCTCACCTCGACACCAGCGCCCGACGCGAGGGCGAGGAGTGGGTGCTGAACGGCGAGAAGCGGTTCGTCGACTTCGCGCGCTACGGCGACCTGTTCGTCGTCCCGGCCCGGACCGGCGGCGAGGCGGGCGACCGCGACGGCCTCTCCATCCTCCTCGTCGAGGGCGACGCCGACGGTCTCTCCATCGAGATGGACCTCTCGGACTGGCACGGGTTCCGGGGGACCGGCGCGGCGTGGATACGGTTCGACGACGTTCACGTCCCCGCGGAGAACGTCGTCGGCGACCCCGGCGCGGCGTGGTCGTACCTCACGAACGAACTGAACCTCGAACACCTCACCATCGCGCGGTACTGTCTCGGTGCGGCCGAGCGCGCCCTCGAGATCGCGGCGAACTACACCGACAACCGCATCGTCAACGAGCGGCCGCTCTCGCGGTACCAGGCGGTCAACCACGGTATCGCCGACGCGGCGACGAAACTCGACGCGGCGTACCTCCTCAACACCCGCGCCGCCCGGCTACTGGACGAGGGGGGCCTCTCGGCGGGCCGGATGGAGGGGGCGATGGCGAAGGCGTTCGGGAACGACGCGGCCCACGAGGTGGCCGACACCGCGATGCAGGTGATGGGTGGGGTCGGGACGACCACGCTCTACCCCGTCGAGCGCATCCAGCGCGACGTTCGTGCGGGTCGCTTCCTCGGCGGAGCCAGCGAGGTGATGCGCAGCATCGTCCAGCACGACGCCTACGACGAACTCCGTGACGACGCGTTCGCCGGCGAGTACGTCGGTGCCGAACTGGACGGTACGCCGTGGGTCGAACAGCGATGACGGGGCCACGGCGATGACCGCACACGCCATCGGCGTGAGCGCGCTTCCGAACGGGACCTACGACGTGCCGACGTGGCAGATGGCCGCCGAAGTGCTCCGGGAGGCCGTCGACGACGCCGCCCTCGCCCTCGCCGACGTCGACGGTCTCTACATGCCCAAGCCGCGGCCCTGGACGGAGCAGGGGTTCTTCTCGACCGCACTGGCGAACCGCCTCGGTCTCGACCTCGCGCGGAACGTCGAGACCTACACCGGCGGGACGAGCGGCGGGAGCGCGTTCCGACTCGCCGTCGCGGACGTCGAACGCGGTGTGACCGACGTGGCCGTCGTCCTCGCCGCGGAGCGGAACTCACACGTCGAGACCGACGACTACCTCTCGTACATCCTCGGGACGTTCGAACGGGACCTCCAGTCACCCGTCGGGCCGACCGTCCCCGGACTGTACGCGCAGAGCCTCCAGCGCTACTGCCACGAGTACGACGTCTCCCGGGAGGCCGTCGCCGAGGTCGTCGTGAAGAACCGCGAGAACGCCGCCTCGAACCCCGAGGCGATTCGTTCGAGCGGCACCACCGTCTCGGACGTCCTCGACTCCCGGCCGGTCGCCCGCCCGTTGCGACTGTACGAGTGCCCGGCACCCTGCGACGGTGCGGCGGCCGTCGTCGTCACTGGTGCGGACCACGCCGGCCGGACCGACGGCCCGGTTCCCATCGCTGGGACCGGCTACGACCACGCACCGAGCCACTACCTCGGCGTCCGCGGCGAGTCGCTCGCCCGGCACCCGGCGATGGCGGCCGCCGCGGACGAGGCTCTCGACGACGCCGACCGCGAAGTGGGCGACGTCGACGTGTTCGAACTGTACGCGCCGTTCCCCCACACGGAGGCGATTCTCTCCGAGGAACTCGACTTGTTCGACCGAGGAGACGGTGCGCTCGCCGCCGTCGACAGGCAGACTGCTGTCGACGGGACGACGCCAATCAGCCCGTCGGGAGGGTGTATCGGTCGGGGCCACCCGGCGATGGTGTCTCCGCTGCTCAACCACGTCGAGGCGGTTCGCCAGGTTCGAGGGACCGCGGCCAACCAGGTGCGGGACGCGACGACGGTGCTGACGTCGGCCGAGCACGGGCACGTCGACGGCGTGAACGTGACGGTGTTCGGGGGTGACGACGATGCGTGAGGGTGCACTCGCCGCACCGTTCTTCGAGGCGCTCGCGGACGGCGAGTTCGCCGTCCAGCGGTGCTCGGCGTGTAGCGAGGCGTTCCTGCCGCCCTCCCCGGTCTGTCCGGTCTGTCACGCTGACGACGTGGGCTGGGAGCGGACCGATGCGACCGGGACGCTCCACGCGTTCACCGAACTCACGCGCACGCCGCCGGGATTCGACGCGCCGGCGGTCGTCGGAACGGTCGACCTCGACGTCGGGGTCCGTCTCCTCGTCCGGGTTTCCGCGGCGTACGACGACCTCACCATCGGCGAACGTCTGGTCGTCGAACCGAGTCCAGCCCCGGGAACGCTCGACCGGGGTCGGTGGTCCGACTACCCATTCTTCAGCGCGACGCTCCCCGACGAGTCGGCGTCTCCCCGCTGACACTGCGACCTCGACGAGCGGGGGCCGCTTCAGCGGACGAGCACCCTTCGTTCTACCAACTCGATCACGCTCACGAGCCGCGACCTGCCTCCTCGATTCGGCCGGAGTAGCACTGTGTTCCCGCCTGTATGCCCCCCACCACACGCCGCTGATAGGTGCGTGCACGATACCCACTATATCAAAAGTAGTTGCACGGTCGACGTTCGGCATCAATTAGGAGCGTCCTCGGCGACGTGTCGGCAGACGACGCCCGAGCCAGGCCACGGCGTATCGGCGTGAAGAACTCAGGAGCTCCCGTGGCCGCTCTCGACCGCAGAGAGGGCTTGCATAGGCCCCTATCGATAACCGGCGAAGCGACGTTCGTACGAAAGTTTACAGAAAACTCTAGTACGACAACGCACGGCCACTTTTAGAAGCGATATTTGGCGATGGCCGGCCTGATCGCCGTAGAAGATATCGCTCATTCGCTTCAGAATCCCGTTGGCGAGTGTTGCTACGGAGTACCACGTCAACCGATCTCGTCCACGAATCGTGTTATCATTTATCATCGGTGGCCGACGTGCGGTGTGACGTCGTCTTCTCACTGGAACGCCCGCTGGGGCAGGCGAATCACGATTCGAGAGACGTACCGGTCCTCGACGGTTCGTCGATTGTAGCGTCACCGAACTGGTCGTCCCGAACGGATATGCTAGGGAGGTCCACTCAGCGCCGACACCACCGGGGGTACCGGCGACTCTCTGCAGCCACCGATACAGTTTACGGTGCGGAGCGTGTGCAATCGTTCACAATGGTACCACGGTGCACGGTACGGTCCGAGGTGAAGCGATGGTCGTAGTCGACGGGCACGGCGGCTACGTCCCGCTGTATCGCGTCGATCGGCGCGACGTCGCCGACCAGCACGGCGGACGGGCGAGCGGCGAGAGCGCCGTCCCGGCCCGCGACGAGAACCACGTGACGATGGCGTGTGAGGCCGCAGCGACGGCGCTCGCGCGGTCTGCCGCCGACGCGGCCGAGGTCGACGCGGTGTTGTCCGCGAGCGTCACCGACCCGTTCGCCGAACACGGAATCGCCGCACAGGTGGCCTACCGACTCGACGCGACCGGCGACGTCCGGACGGGTGACTTTCGGTCGAGCCGTCGGGCCGTCACCGACGCGCTCGGGGCGGCAGCGGCGTTCGCGACTGGCGGCGAGACCGTCCTGCTCGTCGCGGTCGACGTGCTTCCGGCAGACCCCGACGACGACGGGAGCCCGACCGCCGGAGCGGGGGCCGGAGCGCTCCTCCTGCGGTCCGACGCCGACGGCCCGGTCGCCACGCTCCTCGCCAGCGGGCGAGAGACGTCGGGGTTCGTCGAACACCACCGCGAACACGGTTCGGTCGCCGAGACGGGCGACGCCCGGTTCGAACGGCGACACGGCGTCGCACCGGCGGTCGAGTCCGCGGTCGGACGGGTCCTCGACGGGTCGGAGACGGAGCCCGAACGAGCCGTCGCTGGCGCACCCGACACCCGGATGGCCAGTACGGCGGTCGGCGAGGTGGACGCCGACCACGTGTCACATCGGGAGGCCGTGGGGGACGCCGGGACGGCGTCGTTCGCGCTCGACCTCGTCGCAGCGTTCGAGACGAGCGACCCCGGAACGTCCGTCCTGGGGGTCAACTACGGGGGCGGCGGGGCCGACGCGCTGCTGTTCGAGACCGGTCCGGGCGCGGACCGTACCGACGGCCTGTCCGTCGCCGAACTGCTCGACGCGAAGGAGTACGTCTCGTACGCCCGGCACCTCGAGTACCGCGAACCCGTCGAGTACGAGGGGGTGAGCGGCGCATGAGCGGCCCGCGCTATCACCGAACCCGTCGGCAGGACCAGCGCCTCGTCGGCTTCGAGTGCCAGGACTGCGGGTGGGTGTCGTACCCAGAGGAGAAACGCGTCTGCAAGCGGTGTGGAGACGCGCCCGCCACCTTCGAGGAAGTCGTCCTGGCGGAACGCGGGACCGTCGAGACGTTCGTCGTCCAGCAGTATCTCCCCGACGACATCGAGACGCCCCAGCCGGTCGCAGTCGTGGACCTGCCCCAGGCGGACGGTGAGGGGGAGGCCGCGCGCGTCTACGGTCTGCTCACCGAGACCGACCTGGAGGAAATCGAGGTCGGCACCGAGGTCGTCGCCCGGTTCCGCGAACTGTTCAGCGACGGCCGTCGGCCGGTCAACTCGTTCAAGTTCAGCGTCCCGCGTTCGAACAAGGGAGAGACCGGAGGTGCGCGATGACGCGCGACGTCCACGTCGTCGGCGCCGGGATGATCGACTTCGGCGAACTGTACGACCAGTCGTTCGACGACCTGCTGGAGTCGGCGTACCTCGAACTGCTCGACGACGTCGACCACGGCGTCGACCCGACGGCAGACATCGACGCCGCCTGGTACGGCACCATCGACATGGCCGGCGAGGGCTCGTCCGGAGCCGCGGTCGCACACGCGACAGGGCTATTCGAGAAGCCCATCACGCGCGTCGAGAACGCCTGTGCGACGGGGAGCGACGCGTTCCGGAACGCGTCGATAGCCATCCGGGCGGGCACGGCGGACGTCGCGCTCGTCATCGGCGCGGAGAAGATGCTTGACGACACCGCCGGCCTCATCCAGAGCGCGGCGCTCGAACGGCTCTGGCGCGGTCGCGGCGTGACGATGCCCGCGTTCTTCGGGATGCGTGCGACCCGCCACATGGAGGAGTACGGCACGACCCGCGAGCAGATCGCGGAGGTGAGCGTCAAGAACCACGCGAACGGGACGAAGTACCCCCACGCCCACCAGCAGTTCGAGTGCTCCGTCGAGGACGTCGCAGAGTCGCCGACGGTGAGCTACCCGCTGAACCTCTACGACTGCTGTCCGGTCACCGACGGCGCCTGTGCGGTGTTGCTCGCCAGCGAGGACCGGGCCGAGGAGTTCACCGACCGACCGGTCCGCCACGCCGGGTGGGGCCTGTCGACGGACACGTTCCAGCGTGGCGCGGACGCCGCGCTGACGAACTTCCCGGCGTCTCGTCACGCCTCGTCGCAGGCGTACGAACGCGCCGGTATCGCGCCGGACGACGTCGACGTCGCGGAGGTCCACGACTGCTTCTCCATCACGGAACTCGTCACCTACGAGGACCTCGGGTTCTGCGGCGAGGGCGAGGGCGGCCGCTTCGTCGAGGAGGGCCACACCCGCCTCGACGGCGACACGCCCGTCAACCCGTCGGGCGGTCTGCTGTCGAAGGGCCATCCTATCGGCGCGACGGGCGTCGCACAGGTCGCGGAGGTGTACGAACAGTTGCGCGACGAGGCCGGTGCGGTCCAGGTCGACGACCCGCAGGTCGGTCTCCAGCACAACATCGGCATCGGCCGGAACGCGACGGGCGCGGTCAGTTGCGTCAACGTGTTCGAGCGGCCGTGACGGGTCGACCGGTCTCTCCTCCTCGCCGACCACAGGTACACTGATGACGACGCGCCCGGACGGGTGAGGTATCGCCTGACCGGCGCTCGACGCCGGCGGTGGTTCCCTATGTACGAAGATGTCCGCTACGAGACGACCCGTGGTATCGCCACGATAACGATCGACCGACCGGAGGTGTACGACGCGTTCCGTCGACAGACCATCCTGGAACTCAACGCCGCACTGCGCGACGCCGCGGAGGACGACGGCGTCTACGCGCTCGTGCTGACCGGGGCCGGTGACGCGTTCTGCGCCGGGGCCGACGTGAACGACATGCCCGACTGGCACGAGACGATGACCAAGGAGGAGTACGCCGGCTACCTCTGGGGCGTCCAGAACGTCGTCCGACAGCTCCGCGGTATGGCGACGCCGAGCGTCGCCGCCGTCGGTGGGCCGGCCATCGGCGCGGGCTGCGACTTCGCGCTCGCCTGCGACGCACGGGTCGTCGGCCCCGAAGCGGTGCTCCGGGAGGGGTTCGTCCACGTCGGGCTCGTCCCCGGTGACGGTGGGGGATGGCTGCTCCCCAGACTCGTCGGCGAGTCGAAGGCCAAGGAGTACCTCCTGACGGGCCGGGACATCACGCCCGAGGATGCAGTGGACCTGGGCCTCGCCGTCGAGGAGGCCGACGACCCGCTGGCGAGTGCGACGGCGTTCGCCGAGGAGATGCGCGACCTCCCGGCGCTGGCCGTCCAGCACACCAAGCGCCTCGTCGACCCGCAGCGCTCGTTCGAGGAGTACTGTGAGCGAGCGATGGAGTACCAGTGGGACTGCGTCAACGACCCGGAGCACCACGAAGCGGTCGACGCGTTCTCGGAGCGTCGCGACCCCGAGTACGACCGGGACTACGCCTGAGCGGGCCGCAGATACCGAGTGGCCGACTACCGGCCTTCGAACTCCGGTTCCCGACCCTCGATTCTTGCGGTGAACCCCTCTGTGTAGTCGTCGGTCTCGGTCAATCGCTCGCCCATCGCCGACTCGTGAGCGAGGCCCTCGTCGAGCGGCACGTCGAGCGCAGAGTTGAGGAGTCCGCGGGCGGCCGCCATCCCGAGGGGGGCGTTCTCCGCGAGGTCGTCCGCGTACTCCCTCGCTCGCTCGTCGATCGCCTCGGGGTCGTCGACCACCTCGTGGACGAGGCCGATCTCCCTCGCCTCCTCCGGGTCGACGAACTCCCCCGAGAGGACGATCTCCTTGGCCTTCGAGAGCCCGACGAGTCGGGGCAGCCGCTGCGTCGCACCTCCGGAGGGGAATATCCCGAGTGTCACCTCGATGACCCCGTACTTCGCGTCACGACTGATGAGTCGGAAGTCGACGGGGAGGACGAGTTCGAACGCGCCCGCGATCGCCCCTCGCTTGATGCTGGCGACCGACACGACGTCCATGTCCTCGATGTAGTGCGTGACGTCGTTCAGGCCGACGTCGAGGCCCTCGGCGTCCTCCTCGCCACGTTCTCGCATCATCTCCAGGTCCATCCCGGCACAGAACACCGACCCCTTCCCGGAGAGCGTCATCACGCGGACTCCGTCGGTCGCGTCCACCTCCTCGAGGGCCTGCCTGAGGTCGCGGAGCAACGCCTGGTTCATCGCGTTTCGCTTCTCCGGTCGATTGAGTACGACGTCCGCCCGGTGGCCCTCGACGTCGAGCAGGACGTTTCCGTCGCCGATCTCTCGCATGGTACTCGTTCTCTCGGGGAGGACCGGTAAATAACTTCAGTACGGTTCTCATCACGAGGCCACGAACGAGAGCGCGAGCACGTCTCGAACGAGACCGAGGACACGGTCGACACGCGGAGAATCGGCCGGTCGGCAGCGACTCCGGCCGGGTCGGGGAGCGTGGTCGCCCCCGACCGACTCAGGGGCCGTTCACTGCCGCCCAGACGCGCTGCGCCGTCAGGGGCATGTCGAGACCGTCGGGGTCCAGCGGTGCGAGGGCGTCGGCCACCGCGTTCACGACGGCAGGCGGCGCGGCGATGGCTCCGGCCTCGCCGACCCCCTTGACGCCCAGTGGGTTGTGCGGGCACGGGGTGACCGTCGACTCGGTCTCTATCTCCGGGACATCGACGGACTTCGGGACGGCGTAGTCCTGGAGCGATTCGGTGAGGAGCTGTCCGTTCTCGTCGTACTCGACGTCCTCGTAGATGGCCTGCCCGATGCCCTGGACGACCCCACCGTGTATCTGTCCCTCGACGATCTTCGGGTTGATCTGGTTTCCGACGTCGTCGACGGCGCAGTACCGAAGGAGGTCGATAGCACCGACCTCGGGGTCGACCTCGACCACCACGACGTGCGTTCCGAAGGGGAACGTGTAGTTGGGCGGGTCGTAGGCGGTCGTTGCGTCCAGTCCCCGTTCGTCGTCCGGGCTACTATCCTCCGCGACGACGCTGGCGATCTCGGCGAGGCTCACCGACCGGTCGGGGACCCCGACGAGGTGGACGTCGCCACCCTCCACGACGAGGTCGTCGGGTGAGGCCTCGAGCAGGTCGCTCGCGACGTCGACCGCCTGCTCGCGGACCGCGACGGCGCTCTGCTGTACGGCACTGCCGCCGAGCGGCATCGACCGACTTCCGGCGGTACCGCCACCGACCTCCACCTCTCCGGTGTCGCCCTCGACGACGGTTACGTCCTCGAAGTCGACCCCGAGTTCCGCGGCCGCGATCTGGGTGTACGCCGTCCGGTGGCCGGTCCCGATCTCGGCGGTCCCCGACTTCACCACGACGGTGCCCGAGGGGCGGACTTCGACGACGCCGCTCTCCTGCCAGCCGGGGGCCGCGCCACACGCCTCGACGTAGCAGGAGACGCCCACGCCGAGGTATCGCCCGTCGTCACGGGCACGTCGCTGTCGCTCGCGGAACTCGTCGTAGTCGACCATCTCGAGCGCGCGGTCGAGCGTCTTCTCGTAGTCGCCGCTGTCGTAGGTGTGGCCCAGCCCCGTCTCGTACGGGAACGCGTCTGCGGGCACGAAGTTCCGTCGCCGAAGTTCGACCGGGTCGATGTCGAGTTCGTCCGCGACGGTACGCAGCAGCCGCTCGATGAAGTACGTCGCCTCCGGACGACCCGCCCCTCGGTACGCCGCCATCGGGGCCGTGTGCGTGAACGCGCCGGTGACGCGGACGTGGACGGCCGGGATGTCGTACTGGCCGCTCGCCATCAGCCCGAGGTTCGTCGGGACGATCTTCCCGCCGGGGACGAGGTAGCCCCCGACCGGTGCCACCGACTCCGCCCGGACGCCGCGGACGGTGCCGTCGTCGTCGACCGCGGCCTCCGCCGTGATCGACTGCTGGCGCGAGTGGACCATCGACAGGGAGTCCTCGGTTCTGGTCGCCACCCACTTCACCGGGCGCTCCTGGCGTTTCGCCGCCCAGGCCGCGAGCAGCTGGCCCGCGTAGGGCTGGAGCTTCCCGCCGAACCCGCCTCCGACGTCCGGCGGTCGGACGCGGACCTTCTCAGCCGGGTGGTCGAGCGTGTGAGCGACGTCGTCCCTGATCGTGTGGGGGTTCTGCGTCGAGAGCTCCAGTGAGAGTTCGTCGCTCGACGGGTCGTAGCGCGCGGTGGCGGCCCGCGGTTCCATCGCCGTCGGGAGGACCCGGTTTATCTCGATGTCCGTCGAGACGACCGTATCCGCCTCGGCGAACGCGCTCTCGACGGCGGACTCGTCCCCGACCTCCCAGTCGAACGCGACGTTGTCCGGCGCGGACTCGTGGACCGTCGGACCGTCTTCGCCGACGGCCGCGACCGGGTCTACGACCGCGTCTTTCCGTTCGTAGTCGACGTCGATAGCGCCGATGGCGTCTCGGGCGGCGTAGCGCTCGGTGGCGACGACGGCGGCGACGGGCTGTCCCCTGTACCGCGCTCGGTCGCCTGCCAGCAGGGGGTTGTCCGGGGCCGTCCCGTCCTCCGGAGCTCCGACGCGCAGGACCCCGTCGATGCCGGACGCCGTGACGTCGTCCTGGGTGTAGACCGCCACCACGCGGTCGTCGGCCAGCGCCTCGCTGGCGTCGACCGACTGGATCGTCGCGTGGCCGTACCGACTGCCGAGCAACGCCAGGTGGAGTTCCCCCTCGTACGCGATGTCGTCGGTGTACTCCGCGTCGCCCGTGAGGAGATGCGGGTCCTCGCGGCGCTGGATGGCCGAGCCGACGAGTTCGCTCGGTCGGGCGTCGCTCGGTTCGATGGGGTCGATCGCCACCGCCTCACACCCTCGCTACCGCGACGAGGTTCGTGCCATTCGATATCATAAGACACGGCTTGGCGCTCCCGGAATAAAAACGTTCGTCGGACACGACGGGCGAGGGGTGGACTCCCCTGACCCCGGTCCGTGCCCGGTCGTCAGGTCATGTCGAGGTCCGAGTCGAACGTGAGCACGTTCTCCATGTCCTCGTCGTAGACGTCGTCGAAGGCGTGCCGGGCGATGCTGCGCCGGTGGACTTCGTCGGCCCCGTCGACGATGCGGAAGGGTCGGACGGACTCGTAGAAGTACGCGACGGGGAGGTCCTTCCCGATGCCGTTCCCGCCGAGACACTGCACGGCCAGGTCCATGATGTCGTTCGTGACGTTCGCGGTGAACAGCTTCGCCATCGCCACCTCGATGCGGGCGTCGCTGTCGTCGAGTTCGCGCGCGGCGTGGCGCACCATCGTCCGTGCGGCGTGGAGCTGGGTCTCGGCGTTCGCGATGCGGTGGCGCAGCGCCTGCTTCTCCGAGAGCGTCCCGTCGAACGCGTGGCGGTCCTGGAGGTACGCCTTCGATATCTCGAGGGACCGTTCGGCCATCCCCGAGTAGCGCATGCAGTGGGTCAGTCGGCCGCCGCCGAGGCGCAGTTGCGCCAGGCGGAACCCGCCGCCCTCCTCTCCAAGGAGCGCCTCCTCCGGGACCCGCACGCCCTCGTACTTGATCTCGGCGTGGCCTCGCTCGATGTCGACGATACCGTGACCGCCGAGATGCCCCACGTTCCGGACGACGTTGACGCCGTCGAGGTCGGTCGGAACGAGGAAGATGGACGTCCCCTCGTAGGGGTGGGCGTCGAGGTCCGTCCGGGCCATCACCAGCAGGACGTCGGCGTTGTACCCATCTGAAGTCCACCACTTGTGGCCGTTGATGACCCACTCGTCGCCGTCTTTCCGTGCTGTGGTCTTGAGCATCTTCGGGTCGGAGCCACCGCCGTCGAGCGGTTCGGTCATCGAGAACGCCGACCGGATGTCTCCCTGCACGAGCGGGTGCAGGTACTCCTCTTTCTGTTCGTCGGTGCCCGCCATCTCGATGGTGTGCATGTTGCCCTCCTGCGGAGCGTTCGCCCGGATGGAGAGTGCGCCGAACAGCGACCGCCCGACCTGCTCGAACGACGGGAGCATGTCCTGGAAGTTCAGGCCCTGCCCCCCGTACTCCTCGGGCACCTGCGGCGCGAACAGGTCGCGCTCTTTCGCCAGCTCCCAGAACTCGTGGATCTCGTCTTCGCTGATGCGCTCCTGGGTCCGTAGCGCTTCCCGCTCTCGGGGCAGCACTTCCTCTTCCATGAACGCCTCGACGCGGGCCGCTACTTCGACCGCTTTCTCGGAGTCGTGGTACTCCATGTCGTATGGCACGACCACCCAGGACGTAAATCCACGGTCCGAGGCGACCTGGGCGAGGTCGGGGACACGAGGGCCGGTCAGGAGTCCCACCCGACCACGACGCTCTCCTCGTCTTCGAGCGGCGCTTTCAGCACCTTCCCGGTCGGGTTCCGCGGGAGGGCGTCGAGGAACACGAACTCGCGGGGCTTCTTGAAGTCGGCGAGTCGCTCGCCCACGAACGTCTGTAGCTCCTCGGGCGTCGGTTCCGCTCCCGGTACGGGCGTGACCGCGGCCTCGACGCGCTCACCCCACGTCTCGTCGGGGACGCCGACGACGGCCACCTCGTCGACGTCGGGATGTTCGTGGAGCACCTCCTCTATCTCGGCCGGGTAGATGTTCTCCCCGCCCGAGATGACAATTTCGTGGTCGCTCGCTCGGACGGCCGTTTACACCAGGTCACAGTGGAGTTCGAGGCGGCTCCGTTCGCTGAGGTCGAATGGAGGTACTCCTAGTGTCATTCGGAGTTCTACTGACTGAGCGACTCCAACACAGAGGGATAGACGGGTAACGTCGGCGAGATGGCGTTCGATGTGGTTGAATGTACTCGGTTCGGCGGTCCTTCACTGTGCAGCGTAGCACTCTCGTCCGGACCGATGACCCGTTACTTCCTCGGTCGGTGGTCGAATGTGTGCCGCGGAGGTCGTGAGCCGGTCGTTGATAGAACGTACCCCCGCTTCGTCCGCTCCACGGGGAGCACCGATTACTCGGCCACAGACGGCTGTCCGACCGATCTCGTGACGCCTTGTTGCCGCCACAACCATAACACACGTATCCTTGTGAGCCGAACTGGTAACCGGCGAACGCTCGAGATGGCGATTTCACGTCAGTCGGAGGCGCTGGTGCCGATGGAGCCAGGAATCCCGAGAGACGCCTCCCCGCCACGTTCCGAACGAACCGTCCGACTGACTCTCGAACGGTCCCGTTCACCCCTGATGAACGACTTTCCGTTTCCGTGTCGTTTCCTCTAACGATAGTAATATCCCGGCCAAATTCTGCGAAATGTGTTGTTTCAGAGCCCACTACACCGACCGACGTGTCCCGTTCGTTGCCCCGGTCTCGCCGTACACAGGCGTCGCGGTCCGTACAGGAAGAGGGTTCACGGTGTGCAGAGAGCGACGGTAACGTTCGACCATGTAGGACGCGCGTATCGTGATCCGCACGACGGGAGCCGAGAGAGCGACACGCTCAGTCGACATCGGGGGGAAGAGTGAAGCGGCTTCACGGGACGCCGGTTGCAGTCGGGACTATCGTCCTTCGAACTCGGGGGACTGCTTCTCGGCGAACGCGCTGACACCCTCCTGGAAGTCGTCGGTCTTCGCCGTCTCCGCGATGACGTCCGTCTCCGCGGCGAGTTGCGCCTCGATGCCTCGCGACGTACTCTCGGTCAGCAGTCGCTGGGTCCGGCCGAGTGCGACGGTCGGTCCCTCGGCGATTCGCGCTGCGACCGCTCCGAGGCGGTCCTCGAACTCCTCGTCGGGGACTGCTTCGGTCGCCAGTCCCAGGTCCACCGCCTCCTCTGGGTCGATGCGCTCGTTCAGCAGCGCGATACGTTTGGCCTGTCGGAGGCCCACGACCCGCGGCAGGAAGTACGTCGAGGCGCCGTCGCCCGTCGCGCCGATGCCGGGGTAGCCGAACTGGAAGTACGACGCCTCGCTGGCGAGGACGAAGTCGCCGAAGATGCCGAGACTGAACCCCGCACCGACAGCCGCGCCGTTGACCCCCACGACGACCGGCACCTCCGCCTGGTGGAACTGGACGATGGCGTCGTGGAGCAGCGACGCCCCCTTGCGCATCTCGCTGGGCGCGTCGTCGCTGCCGAACGTCTCCACGTCGCCGCCCGCACAGAACACGCCGTCGGAGCCGGTGAGCACGAAACACCGAATCGGCTCCTCGTGGAGGCGGACCGCGAGGTCCAGCAACTCCTCGGTCATCGTGTCGTTGAGCGCGTTCATCTTCGACGTGCCGTGTATCTCCGCGCGGAGGACGCCGTCGTCGAGCGTCGTCTCGAAGTTCTCGTAGCTCTCGGTCGCCATGGTACCCGCTCCGAGCGCGAGGGTAAAAATGGTTGGATATTTCGGGTGCGCCGGGCCGTCTATCCACCTCGACGAGTTCAGAGACTACAGCCGGTCTCCTCGCAGGGTCGCAGGTTCGAGTCGGCTTCGTGTTTGGCGAGGAACTCCGGAATCGGATAGTCGAACTCGGTGCCCTCCGGCGAGACGAGTCGAGTAGACCAAATCGCGTTCGTCGCCTGGTGGTCGCACGCGCGGATTTTCATCTGACCCTTCGGACCGGTGAGCGAGAGTCCCTCAAGCGAGGAGACGAGGTCGTTCGCACTCGCCGACCCCGACTCGGCGGCCGCTTTCGCGAGGAAGCGAACGCCCATGTACGACGTGAACGAGTATGTGCTCGGGTCGCTCCCGTCTCCGATCGAGCGGTAGTCTTCGACGAACCGGGCGTTCTGTTCGTTGCCCGTCTGCTCGCTGCTGAGGGCCGCGTGGTACGGAACCATACCGTAGTTCCCGATACACGCCTCTCCCGCGCCTTGCGCGAGGATTCCCGTCTGGTTGGTGATGACGTCCATCTGCTCTTTCAGTCCGAAGCTGGCGATCTGCTTCGCCGAGTTGATGCCGTCCGTCCCGGAGCACCGAACGAGGAGGAAGTCTGCGTCCGTCGACGCGACCCGCTGGATCTCCGTCGAGTAGTCCGTCGCACCCAGCTTCGGCCACACCTGTTCGACCACCTCCCCGCCGTTCTGTTCGGCGACCTCGACGAACGCCCCGACGCTCGCGCGACCCCAGGCGTAGTCGGCGCCCATCGTCGCGAACGTCTTCCCGAGGTTCTCCATCGCCCACTCCGCGTTCGGCTTCTGGTTCTGGTACGTGTGGGTGTTCGACCGAAAGGTGTACTGGTTGCAGTCCTCTCCAGTGATCGCCTCGTTGGTCGCTGTCGTGACCATCAACGGCACCTGGTTCTGCCGGGCGAAGTTGGAGACGGCGGTGGCGACCGACGAACTCCCCAGCCCGGTGAACACGTCGACGTCTCCGGACAACTCACGCGCTCGCCGAAGCCCCTGTTCGGGGTCGAGTTGCGTGTCGGCGACCTCCGTCTCGACCGTGACGTTCGTGTCGCTATCCTCGATGTGGCGCAGTGCGACCTCCATCCCGACGCGCTGGTCCACCCCGATGGCCGAGTACGGGCCACTGGTCGGGAACAGGCCACCGATTCGCAACGTGACGTCACCCCCGCCACCGCCACCGGTGCTGTTGCCCGACCCCGTCGAGTTGCCACCACCTCCGTCGTCTTCGCCACCACCACCGCCGCCGCCGCCGCCACCTGCCTGCTCGCTCGTACAGCCCGCGAGCGCTACTATTCCCCCTGCCAGCGCGCCGCCGCTCGCACGCTGGAGAAACTGTCGTCTCGTGTCCGCTGGCTCGCCTCGTGACATGAGCTATCATAGCGTAGACGAGCGTCCGGTTAAGCGTTGCCCCGGCTTCTCCCGTCTCTCGGCGGCGGCCGAGGCTCCGGGGGGGCCGTGTGGCTCGACTCGGGGCGCTCGCGGACGACTACTGCGTGATACAGCGGTACCGAGGGCGAAGTCGACGGGGAAGCGCTCTCAGTCGTCGTCGTCCCCGTCCCCTCCCCGGAGGTCGGCGAGGACGTCCCAGGTCGAGCGGCTCCGGTCGGTGAGGAAGCCGGCGATGCCGTCCGGGACGAACAGGACGAACAGGACGTACACGACGCCGAGCACGATGGGCCACCCCTCGATGAACCCGGTGAGGAGTTCGCGTGCGCCCAGCAGGAACGCGGCCCCGAAGATGACGCCCCAGAGCGTCCCCATCCCACCGATGAGCGTCACGAGCAGGGCGTCGCCGCCGGTCGACCAGTACAGCATGTTCGGCGTCAGGATGTTGAGGTACAGCCCCTGCAGGAGGCCGGCGACGCCGGCGAAGAGGCCCGCGACGACGAACACGGCCAGCTTGTAGTGCGTCGTGTCGTAGCCGAGGAACCGCGCGCGGTCCTCGTTCTCCCGGATGCTGACGAGCACTCGCCCGAACGGCGACTTCGTGAGCCGCCGCATCGCCAGGAACGAGAGCACGACGACCCAGAGGGCGAAGTAGTAGAACGTCACGTAGTCCGAAAGCGGGACGCCGAGCAGGTCGGGGCGAGCGATGAGCAGGCCGTTGTCCCCGCCGGTGAACTCGGTCGACTCGAAGACGGCGTAGTAGCCGACCATCGAGAACGCCAGCGTCAACACGGCGAAGTACACCCCCGACAGTCGGAACGCCAGCCACCCCGTGACCACCGAGATGACCACGACCGCGAGCAGGGCGAGTCCGACCGCCACGGGGAACGAGACCCCCACGTCGGGAATCAGTGGGAGGGGTCGTCCCGCCATCGCCATCCCCATCACGTACGCGGCGGCACCGTACGGGAGCGCGTGGCCGAACGAGACGACGCCGGTGTACCCGATGAGCAGGTCGTAGCTGGCCGCGAACAGCAGGAGGACGAGGAGTTCGACCGCCAGCCCTGTCCGGTAGCTGCCGTACACCTGCGGAACCGCGAGGAAGCCGACCAGCAGGGCGATGCCGATGACCCACTGGAGCCGACCGGACATCCCCGCGAAGCGCTGGCTGAGACTGACCGCCATCAGTGTTCCACCTCCGGGTCACCGAAGAGACCGCCCGGACGCACCAGCAACACGACGATCATGAGCGTGAAGATGATGATGGAGGAGAGCGACGGGATGTAGAAGCTCCCGAAGGCCTGCGCCAGGCCCGCGAGCAACGCCCCGACGACCGACCCGCGGAAGCTCCCCAGTCCGCCGATGACCACGACGACGAACGCCTCGATGACCATGTCCAGTCCCATGGCGGGGTAGACGCTCAGCATCGGCCCGGCGACGACGCCGCCGAGGGCCGCCATCCCCGCACCGACCGCGAACATGATGGTGAACGCTCGCTTGACGTTGATGCCGTTGGCCTCGACCATCGTCCGATTGGCGGTGCCGGCCCGGACGACCAGGCCGTAGCGGGTCCGCTGGAGAAATAGGTAGAGGCCGACCGCCACGACAGCCCCGAGAACGATGACGAACACGCGGTAGATGGGGAGCGCTGCCCCGGCGACCGTGAACACCCCCGTGAGCCACGACGGCCCCGCGAAGTTGAGCGCGTTCGGTCCCCAGACGAGGATGACCACCTCGTCGAGGATGAGGGCGATGCCGAACGTCAGGAGTATCTGATAGAGCGGGTCGCGCCCGTAGAGCGGTCGGAGCGTGAGGTACTCCATCAGCACCCCGATGCCGGCGACGAGGAACGGGGCGAGCAGGAGGGCCAGCAGGAACACCCCCGTTCTGTCGAACAGGACGAGGCCGAAGTAGGCCCCGAACATGTACAGCGACCCGTGCGCGAAGTTGACCACGCCCATCAGCCCGAAGATGAGCGACAGTCCGGAGGCGACGAGCAGCAGTAACATTCCGATGGCGATACCGTTCAGTGTGAGGCCGACCAGGACGCTAGCTGATGTCATACACCCTCTGCAAGAGCAGCGAAGGGGGCACGGTTAAACTTATGGGTGGGGAACACACACCAAGCGATAGGTTCTCATGATAGTGCCAACCGATTCGGGAGGAAGGTAGATGGGGGTACTGGAGACCAGCGGTCTGACCAAGCACTTCGGCGGCGTGACGGCGGTCGACGACGTCGACATCTCCGTTCCGCGGGGAGAGATCACCTCGCTGATCGGGCCGAACGGCGCGGGGAAGACCACGCTGTTCAACATGCTGGCGGGGGCGCTCGAACCCTCCTCCGGAGTGGTCCGGTTCCGGGACGAGGAGATCACCGGGCTCACGCCGGAGGCGATCGCGCGGAAGGGCGTGGCTCGGTCCTTCCAGATAACGAACGTCTTCGAGGGGCTCAGCGTCCTCGAGAACGTCTGCGTCGCGGTCCAGGCCCGGCATCGGGGTGGGTGGAACTTCTACCAGCACGTCGACAGTCGCGACGACTACACCGAGGAGGCGCTGGAGATGCTCTCGACGGTCGGTCTCGCGTCCGAGCGCGACCGCCTCGCTAGCTCGCTGTCACACGGCGACAAGCGGTCGCTCGAAATCGCGCTCGCGCTCGCCATCGGCCCCGAGTTGCTGTTGCTCGACGAACCGGCGGCCGGGATGAGCCAGGTAGAGATCGAGGAGATGCTGGACCTCATCGACGACCTCGCCGGCGAGTACACCATCCTCTTCGTCGAACACAACATGGACATCGTGATGAACATCTCCGATACGGTGCTGGTGCTGCAGAACGGGTCGATCATCGCCTCGGGGCCGCCGTCGGAGGTACAGGCAGACGAGTCGGTACAGGAGGCGTACCTGGGAGGGGTGGCCTGATGGCGAGACTCGATATCGACGCCATCGACGCGTACTACGGACAGAGCCAGGTCCTCCACGACGTCTCGCTCGACGTGAACGACGGCGAGGTCGTCGCGCTGCTCGGCCGGAACGGGGCGGGGAAGACGACCACGTTACGCAGCGTCGCCGGCATCGTCCCGCCCAGGTCGGGCCAGATTCGGTACGACGACGAGGACATCACCGGCCTGTCGACCTTCGAGATCATCCGCCGTGGTATCGGCTACGTGCCCGAAGACAGGCAGGTGTGGGAACCGCTCACCGTCGCGGAGAACCTGGAGGTGCCGGCCGGCCGCGGCGGCGAGTGGACCGTCGACGACGCGTACGAACTGTTCCCGAAGCTCTCGGAACTCCGCGAAGCCAAGGCCGGCGACCTCTCCGGCGGCGAACAGCAGATGCTCGTCATCGCACGGGGGATGCTCGGCGGGACCGACTTGCTCCTGCTCGACGAACCGAGCGAGGGGTTAGCGCCACAGATCGTCGCCGACGTTCGAGACGCGCTCGTCGACCTCAAGGACGACCTCACCATCCTGCTCGTCGAACAGAACGTGAACCTGGCGCTGTCCGTCGCCGACCGGGTCTACGTCCTCGCCAACGGCCGAATCGTCCACGAGAGCGCCGCCGACGGGCTCGAGGCCGACGACCCGACGCTGCGCGAGCACATCGCGGTGTAGTCTCTCTCCAGCGCTCGTCGGTCGGCTGACGGGAGCGTCGACGGGAAGCCGCCCGAGCGACCGACCCCGCGACGACAGACAGAAGAACGGTAACTCCTCAGTCGTCAGCCGACCGTCAGGTCGACCTCGATCTGGTTCGCCGAGGAGAGGAGCTGGTTCGACAGCTCCGTCTTCGCGTGGTCCTTCGTCAGGCGCATCGACGGGCCGTAGACGGAGATCGACCCGTGGACGCACTCCTCGCCGCGGATGGGAACACCGATCGACGCGACGCCCCGCCGGTACTCGTGCTGACTGAAGAACACGCCCTGTTGCCGATTCGTCTCCAGTTGCTCCTTGAGACGCTCCCGGCTCGTTATCGTCCGGTCGGTGAGCCGCGGCATCCCCCACTGGTCGAGT
Source organism: Halomarina salina (assembly GCF_023074835.1). Lineage (NCBI taxonomy): Archaea > Methanobacteriati > Methanobacteriota > Halobacteria > Halobacteriales > Natronomonadaceae > Halomarina > Halomarina salina. The sequence continues at coordinate 53,905 of NZ_JALLGW010000003.1, read as the reverse complement.
ATCTCGTCGACCCGCTCGTCGGGGAGGTACGCGAGGATGGCCTTGCCCGCCGCCGCCCCGTGCATGTAGGTGTGGGTGCCGACCCGGATGGTGGTCTGGACGGCCCGGTCGCCCGCCTTCGCACAGAGCGCCGTCGCCAGCCCCTGCTCTTCGACCCAGCAGAACACGAGTTCGCCGGTCTCGTTCGCCAGGTTCTCGACCGCCGGTTTCGCGGCGGCGTAGAGGGGTTGTGCGCGTTTGACGTACTCGCCGTAGTTCAGGAACCGGAGGCCGAGTTCGTACTGTCTGTCCGTGGAGACGACGTACCCCTTCTCCTCCAGCGTCGTCAGGTGGATGTGGACCGTACTCTTCGAGAAGTCGAGATACTCGGCGAGTTCGGTGACGCCGGCCCCGTCGAGCTTCCACAGCCCCTCCATGATGTCCAGCGCCTTGTTCACCGACGCGATGGTTTTTACCTCCTCTTGCATACGTGTTGTTGGAAACCAAAGGCATAAAAGCGTTTAACATCGTTGTACTGATTCCGGCCACTATTCGACTGGATTGAACTTCTAAATGTTCTCTTACCCGTAGGTACTTCGACGCCGCATCGACGAACGCCGAACCGGGGTGGCGCTCTCTGCGGGTCGGCATCGTTCGAGCGTGTTGGACTCCGGTCCGACGTCAACGGTTAACTTGGCGGGGTCTGCACGTCGGTACGATGTCAGACGACTTCGAACTCGACGTGACGCTCACACCGGATCGCCACGACACGCTCGACGACTTCGCGGCGGTCGCGCGCGACGTCGAGGACCTCGGCTTCGACACGGTGGGCTTCGGTGAGACGACCGGCTGGGACAGCGTCGCACTGTTGACCGTCCTCGCGGACCGAACGGGGACCATCGGCATCGCCGACGAGGTCATCGGCCCGTTCTCCCGCTCACCGAGTCAGATCGCACAGGCGGCCGCGTCCGTCCAGTCGCTGGCGGACGGACGGTTCAGACTGGGCCTCGGGACGAGTTCGCCAGCGCTCGTCGAGGGCTGGCACGGCCTCTCGTTCGAACGGCCACTCCGGCGACTGCGCGAGGCCATCGATATCGTGAACCAGGCGACTGCCGGCGAGACGGTGACGTACGACGGCGAGGTGTTCACGCCGGAGGGGTTCCAGCTCGAACTCCCGACGCCGGTCGAGGTGCCCATCGACGTCGCCGCACTCGGCCCGAAGGGCGTCGAACTCGCCGGCCGGTTCGCCGACGGGTGGGTGCCACAGCTGTTCACCCCCGAGGGCCTGGAACGACGGCTGGAGGACCTCAGGCGAGGTGCCGAACTCGGCGACCGCGACCCCGACGCGCTCCGCACCTCGGTGCTCCTGCGGGCGTGTGCGCTCGAGGACGGCGAGAAGGCGAGACAGCTCGGTCGACAGCACGTCGCGTTCATGATCTCCCTGTACGGCCCCTTCTACCGGCAGTCCATCGCGGACCAGGGGTACGAAGGGATGGTCGAGACGGTCCGCGGCCACTGGCAGGACGGTGACCGCGAGGCGGCGGTCGCTGCCGTCGAGGACGAGGTGCTCGACGGCCTCGTCGCCTGCGGGACGCCCGACGAGGTCAACGCCATCGTCGACGAGTTCGCCGCCATCGACGGCTGTGATGCCGTCCGAATCGGCTGGGTCGGACCGGCAGACGACGACGCCATCGAGGCGACGATGCGGGCCGTCGCGCCGAACAATCGGTGACGCAACGGGACGGACATCCTGGCGGCTACCGGAACGCGCGTCGGTTCACTCGGGACGCTGGAACTCGGGGTCGAACAGCGCGGCGGAGTCCGGGTCGGGGTCGCCGGGCGTGCAGTTGTACTCCGAGAAGTCCTCGACGCCGACCTCGCGCAGTATCTCCTCGTCGTACACCGAGTTGCCGCTGAACTCGCTCGGGTCACGGGACAGGAGTTCCAGCACCGTATCCGCGAGGATGTCGGGCGTCCGCCAGTCGTCTTCGGTGCCGAGCCCGAAGTACCGCGACGCCCGCGTGTCGATGGTCGTCACCGGCCAGAACGTGTTCGCTGCGACGCCGTGCTCGCGGAGTTCGTCGGCCAGCGACAGCGTGACGAACGTCATCCCCATCTTCGACCAGGCGTACGCGGCCTGGCCCGGCGCACGGTCGACCTGGATGGGGGGCGCGTTCGTCAGGATGTGGCCACCGCCGATCTCCTCGAGATGCGGGACGAACGCTCGCGAGGTGGCGTACGTGCCCCGGACGTTGACGTCGGCGACGAGGTCGAACCGGTCGGCCGGCATCTCCTCGACGGACGCGATCTGGATGGCACTGGCGTTGTTGATGACGATGTCGACCTCGCCGAACTCGTCGATGGCCTGCTGCGCGGCGGCCTCCACCTGGTCGACGTCGCGGAGGTTCAACTGGATTGGAAGCGCCTCGACACCTCGTTCCTCGCAGGCGTCGGCGGTCTTGTGGATGGTCCCCTCCAGGTCTGAGTCGCTGTCGTCGACGGTCTTGCCCGTCGAGACGACGTTGCAGCCGGCGTCCGCCAGCGAGAGTGCGATCTCCTTGCCGATACCCCGTGTCGTACCCGTGATGAAGGCGGTCCGTCCGCTCAGGTCGGGCGTTTCGAGCGCCATGCACGTCGCTTCGTGAGAAGAACCCTCAAGCTTGTCGTCCCGGCAACCCTCACGCTGCAGACGACGCTGGGGTCCGTCACGGACGACGCCAGCGGTCGTCGGTCACTCCTCGCCCTCGACGATGCGCTTCGCGCGCGCTGCGAGCGTCGGCACGCGCTCTTCCATCTGCGGGTACGTGTCGTCGTCCGCGTTGCCCTCGAGGTGCCGGCGGAAGAACATCTCCCCGAGCGCCCCGAGCTTGTACACCGCCAGTGCTCGGTAGAAGCGGTCGTTCGCGAACTCGAGACCGGTGGCGGACTCGTACCGGTCGACCAGTTCGTCGCGGGTCGGGTAGCCGTCCCGGAGCAGGAACTCCGCCCCGCCGGCGGTACCGACGGCGGCCGACTGGTCGCCGTCGTCGGGCCAGTACGAGAGCAGCCACCCGAGGTCGGCGAACGGGTCGCCGAGCGTCGACATCTCCCAGTCGAACACCGAGCGGACCGTCGGCGGCGGCGACGTCTCGAACATGACGTTGTCCAGCTTGTAGTCGCCGTGAACGAGCGCGTGTGGCGGGTCCTCGGGGACGTTCGCCTGAAGCCAGTCGGTCAGTTCGTGGACCGCCGGCACGTCGCGTTCGTCCGTCGTGACCTCGAACGCCCACTCGTACTGGCGTTGCCAGCGGTCGACCTGGCGCTGGGTGAACCCGTCCGGTCGGCCGAACTCCTCCAGACCGACCGCCTCGTAGTCGACCCGGTGGATGGACGCTAGCGTGTCGACCATCTGCTCACCGAGTCGGCGACGGTGGTCGGGGGCCGCGAACTGGTCCGGTTCCTCGTCGCGAATCACGACGCCGCGTTCGCGCACCATCACGTAGAAGTCGCTCCCGATGACGTCGTGGTCGTCGCAGGCGAGGACCGTCTCCGGAACCGGGACGTCGGTTCCCTGGAGTGCCTCCATTACCGTGTACTCCCGGAGGACGTCGTGGGCCGTGTCGGCAGTCTCGCCCGGCGGTGGCCGTCGGACGACCAGGTCGCGGTCCCCCCACGTGACGAACAGCGTCTCGTTGGAGTGCCCCCCGGCGTGCCGGTCGACCTCGAACGTGTCCGTCGCTCCGAGGTGGCTTTCGAGGTACGATTCGAGCGCGTCTACGTCGACGAGGCGCTCGAAGTACGAGTCGTCGCTCTCACTCACGAGTCCTCACCCTCCAGTCGTTCCATACGAGGCGTGCGAGGCCCACCCACATAAGCGTGGACGGACCGACGAACCACGTCGTCGATAGCGACCCCGTTCACCACGGAGACGAACAGCGGACGCCGCCGGTGAGCGAAGGGAGAATCAGTGTGTCGGGTCAGCGCGTCCGGTCGTCGGTGATGGTCGTCAGCAGGTCCTCTATCTGGCCGGGGACGATGTACTGGAACCAGGCGCTCCTGACGTCGTCGCTCTCCCCGGTGTGGTACCGGTGCGCGCCGGCCACACCTCTGGTCAGCATCGTGAACGTCGAGAACGCCTGCCAGTACCGGACCCGGTCCCGGTCGACCGTCCGGCCCGTCCGTCGCTCGTACTCGTCGTACAACCACTCGCGCTCGACCAGGGCGCTCGCCAGTTCCGGCCGTTCGATGGGGTCGAGGAGCTTTCCGGCGAAGTACCGCGTGCTCGCGTAGCCGAGGTCGTACAGCGGGTCGCCGACCTGTGCGAGTTCCCAGTCGAGGACGCCCGTGAGTTCATCGTCGGTGACGAGGACGTTCCCGATGCGGAAGTCCCCGTGGACGAGCGTCGTCTCGGTGACCTCGGGTTTGTTGGCCCGGAACCACCGCAGCGCCTCCTGAATCGCCGGCTCCCGTTTCAGCCTCGTCTCCTCGTAGATGCGCTCGTACGTGTCGAGTTCCCGGTCGACGACGGCCTCGGGGTCCGTCTGCTCCAGGAACGGGACGTCCTGGGGGGAGACGGTGTGGATGGCGGCGACGGCGTCGACGAACTGGCTCGGAAGCGTGTTCTCCGGGTCGTCCCACGCGTCGTAGAGCCGCTGTCGGTTGCGCGGGTCCCAGGTGATGAGCGCGTCGCCGTCGAGGTGTTCGACGACGAAGAAGGGCCCGCCGAGGACGGCGGGGTCCGACTCGTAGAGGTAGGGTTCCGGTGCCGGGACGCCCGCCTCGTAGCCGGCCTTCATCGTTCTGAACTCCGTCTCGATGTCGTTCCGGGTGTCCGTCGCGTCGTCGACGTCGTCGTAGTCGGTGCTGATGCGGACGACGAAGCGCTGGGACGTCTCCGCGCCGTCGTCGGCCCAGTGGCCCGTGAACGAGATGGTCCGGCGCGACCAGCCCTCCGTGTGGCTCAGGACGTCCGTCACGTCGACGGGGCCGTCGGCCAGTCGGCCAGAGAGGTACGTCGAGAGGTCCTCCGCGACGGTGTCGAGGTCGGCCGTCATTCCGCCTCTCGCCCGAGCATCCGCAGTTGCGACTCGACGCGCGTCTCGAGGAACCCGTACAGCGGGGTGCGGACGGCCCGCGCCGTCTCGCGGTCGAGTCCCTCGTCGACGGCTTCGAGGAGGTCGGCGCTCGCCTCGACGAGCACTCGCTCGTGTTCGTAGACGTCGTCGCGGGGAGCGTTCGATACGCGTCGACGCGTCTCCTCGACGCTCACCGAGAGGTCCGCTCCCTCGACGGCCGCGTCGTCCAGGACGTCATCCGCGTCGTCCAGCGCCGCGAGTAGCGCCTCGTGCTGTGTTTCGACGCTCTCACCCATCCCCCCCAGTTCCTTCGAGAGGAACGAGAGGGTGCTGGACATCGACCCGACCTGTGCTTCGAGGAACTCGTCGCCCTCACCGGTGATGGCCGGCCGGACGTCGTCGCGAGCGAACGACGAGAACCGGTCGAGAACGAGTTCCGGACGAAGGTATGGCATAGCACACGCCACTCGGTGTGTCGATAAGAAACTGTCGGCGCTGCCGACGGTTTGGGTGCGCTCTGCCACGGGCGGGCCCCGCGTGTTCGGCGACGTGATAACACTTATCAGGACCGGTTCTGAAGGGTTCTGCGATGCGCGTAAGCAACGCGATTGGAGAGATAGACTTCTCCGGCCAGACGGCTATCGTCACCGGCGGAGCGTCGGGCATCGGACGGCAGATCAGCGACACGTTCGCCGCACTCGGTTCGAACGTCGCCATCGCCGACATCGAGGAGGGGCCAGCCGAGGAGGCGGCCGCCGAACTGGAGGACGACCACGACGTCGAGGCCATCGCGGTCGAGACCGACGTCTCGTCGTACGACGCCGTCACCGAGATGGTCGAGACCGTCGACGACGCGTTCGGTCGAATCGACAGCCTCGTCAACAACGCCGGCATCGGGGAGAGCAAACCGTTCGTCGACACCGAACCGGAGGGCTGGGAGAAGATCGTCGGCGTCTGTCTCTACGGGACGATGAACTGCACGCACGCCGTCCTCCCCCACATGACCGAGCAGGACGAAGGCGGCGCTATCGTCAACTTCGCCAGCGACTCGTTCAAGGGGAACGACCCAGGACTGTCCGTCTACGGGGCGGCGAAGGCGGGGAACGTCTCGTTCACCCGGACCGTCGCCCACGAGGTCGGGGGCGACGGCGTCCGCGTGAACTGCCTGTCGCCGGGCACGACGAAGACGCCGGCGACCGCCGAGTGGATCGAGGAGTACGAGGAGAAGATCCTCGAGTCGTACGCGCTCGACCGTATCGGCGAACCCGAAGACCACGCCGACGCCGTGGCGTTCCTCTGTAGCGACGCCGCCGACTGGGTCACCGGCGAGGTGCTCAGCGTCAACGGCGGCTACATCCGCGGCTAGCGCGCGTCGATAGGCGCGGGACCCCTCTCGGGCCGGTCGGCTCGTCGTTCTTCTCGCCGTGTGCAGAGAATCAGAGGGTGCGGAGCGTCGCCGACGACCGACCGGTCAGTCGCGCAGTTCTCCCACGATGGTCTGTTTCTGCATCTCGTCGGTACCCTCGGTGAGTCGCTTCCCACGAGAGGTCCGGTAGCGTTCCTCGATGGGTTCGCGCCTGGAGTACCCCGACCCACCGTGGACCTGCATGGCGACGTCGGCGGCCCGGTTCTCCAGGGTGGCCGCCGAGAGCTTCGCCATGGCGATCTCCTTGCGCGCGTCGCGGTCGTCGTCGACCTTCCAGGCGGCGTAGCGATAGAGCTGTCGCGTCCGCTCGACGTCGGTCGCCACCTCGGCGAGCGGGAACGAGATGCCCTGTCGTTCGACGAGCGGTTTCCCGAACGTCTCGCGGTCCTCGGCGTAGTCGAGCGCCTTCTCGACGAGGAACTCGGCCGAGCCGACGCAGCCGGCGGCGACGTTCAGCCGCGCGTTCCCGATCCAGTTCATCGCCTGGTAGAACCCCGCCCCTTCGTCGCCGAGGAGCTGGTCGTCGCCGACGCGACAGTCGTCGAACCGGAGCTTCGAGGGGGCGACCCACGCGTGTCCCATCGGCCGGTGGACGTCGCCCACCTCGAAGCCGGGCGTGTCGGCGTCGACGAGGAAACAGGAGATGCCACCGACCTCGCCCGCGTCGCCACTCGTCCGAGCGAACACCATCGCGAAGTCGGCGTACGGGCCGTTGCTGATCCACGACTTCTCGCCGTCGATGACCCACTCGTCGCCTGCGGGTCCGCTGACCCGTTCGGCGGTCGTCTCCAGGAAGTTCGGGTCGCTCCCGTGGTCCGGTTCGGTGAGTGCGAAGCAGGTGGTCTTCTCGCCGGCCATCAGCGGGTCGAGGTACTCCTCGCGCTGCGCCTCGTCGCAGGCGAGCAGGATGGGTGTCGGCCCGCCACCCGCGCCCTGCACGGCGTACGTGTGGAACCCTGGCGGACGGTTCTCCAGGAACTCCGAGACGATGGCGCTGGTGAGCGTGTCGACGCCCCGGCCACCGACCGACTCCGGCATGCTCATCCCCCAGAAGTCCGCCTCCGCAGCGCGTTTGCGAATCGTCTCCTTCAGGTCGAGGTACTCGGGGACCTGCTCGAAGTTCTCGTCGAAGATGTGTCGCTCCGCGTCGGGGCCGAGGAATCGCTCGTGGTCCTCCTCGAGCGGTTCGATCTCGCGCTCGATGAACGCCGAGAGTTCGTCCTTCAGGTCGGTCGCGGCTGCTGGCTCCTCGAAGTCCATGGTACGGGATGGCATCACCACCGCAATAAATCCCGGTGCGCGGTGGGTCGGTGGCTGGGAAGGATTTACATACCACAGTCCGGTCTGCACGGGCATGCACGGGATGACCATCGGGTACCTCGCCGAGCGCAACGCCCGCAAGTGGCCGGACCGCGAGGCGGTCGTACACCGGGCGAACGGCGAGCGACTCGTCACTCACACGTTCGAAGCGTTCGACGACCGGACCGACCGACTCGCGGCGGGACTCGCCGAGCGGGGCGTCGAGAAGGGCGACAGCGTCGCGCTGTACACGAAGAACAACGCCGAGACGCTCGAAGCGTTCGTCGGGGCGATGAAGCTCGGCGCGCTGGTCGTCCCCGTCAACCACCGGTTCAAGGGCGAGGAGGTCCGCTACGTCCTCGAGGACAGCGACGCGAGCCTCTGTCTCGTCGACGACTTCGGCGCGGAGACGCTCGCGGACGTCCGCGACGCCGTCGACCACGTCGTCTCCGTCGACGACCCGCCGTCGTTCGCCGACTCCTACGAGGCGCTCCTCGCCGACGACCCGACGACCCTCGACGCCGACGTCGGTCGACTGGACGAGGCCGGCATCATGTACACCTCGGGGACGACCGGTGACCCGAAGGGCTGTGTCTACACCCACGACAACCTCGTCCAGCTGGCGCAGGACGCCGCCGAGGCGTGGGCGTTCCTCGAACCGGGCAACCGTCACCTCGTCTCGACGCCGCTGTTCCACGTCGGCGCGTTCGTCCCCTTCCTGAACAACTTCTACGCAGGGGGCGCGACCGTCGTCGTCGACGGGTTCGACGCAGAACGGACGCTCTCGCTGATCGAGGCGGAGCGGGTGAACTCGACGTACCTCGTCCCGACGCAGACCCGGATGCTGCTGGACCTCGACGCGTTCGACGCGTTCGACGTCTCCAGCCTCGACACGTACAGCACGGGAGCCGCGCCGGTCGGGGCGGCGCTCAAGCGAGAGACGATGGACCGCTTCGACTGCGACGTCATCGAGACGTTCGGTCAGACGGAGGCGCTCTGTCTCCACCTCCTCCCGGATGACGCCATCGAGAAGGCCGACAGCGTCGGCGAGTCGATGTTGAACCTGGGCGCGAAGGTCGTCGACGAGGGCGGCGAGGAACTGCCACCGGGCGAAGTGGGCCGCATCGCCTACCGCGGGCCGACCGTCTTCGACCGGTACCACGGGATGCCCGAGAAGACCGCCGAGGTGTTCGACGACGGCTGGTTCGTCTCCGACGACCTCGTCCACCGCGACGAGGACGGCTTCTTCCACTTCGTCGGCCGCGCCGACGACATGATCATCACCGGCGGCGAGAACGTCCACCCGGCCGAGATAGAGGAGGTGCTCCACGACCACCCCGACATCGCGGAAGTCGCCGTCATCGGCGTCCCAGACCAGGAGTGGGGCGAGGCCGTGAAAGCGTGTGTCGTCGCGGCCGAGGGGTCCTCACTCTCCCAGTCGGACGTCGTCGCACACGTGGCGGCTCGGCTGGCGGACTTCAAGAAGCCGCGACGAGTCGAGTTCTACGACGAACTGCCGCGCAACCCGACCGGCAAGGTGCTCAAGAGCGAACTGGCGTGAGTACTCGCACGTGGATCGGTCGTCGGAGACCGTTCACGCCGCGCGAAGGTCTTCGAGTACGTCCGCCCAGTAGTCGCTGCCGTCGAACTGTAGCTGGACGCGGTCGGCGACGCCCCCGTACGTCTCGACGATCTCTTCACCGAGGTCCTCGGGCGGTGCGCGGATGGCGAACGCGTCGACCATCTCGTCGGTGACCAGTTCGGTCATCTCGCCCCACTGGTCGTCCTTCGACAGCTCGTGGAGTTCCATGCCGACGTCCTTCCAGCCGTGGAGTTCGAGGACGTCGTGGTACGTCCGCGTCGACCCGTAGAACGCGATGCGCCGTTTCGCTTCCTGGAGCATCTCCCGACGTTGCTCCTCGGTCTCGCCGGTGACGAGGAACGGACTGGCCGAGAGGTCGACCGCCTCGGGGTCGCGGTCGCCGATGTTCGCGCCCTTCTCGACGAGCGGGGCGATGACTTCGTCGGTGTACTTCGGCGTGTTGAACGCGTGCATGCAGAGGCCGTCGGCGACCTCGCCGGCCATCGTGAGCATGTACTCGTTGACGCCGGCCGTCCAGATGGCCGGTGGCCCCTCCTCGATGGGGCCAGGATTGAACTCCTCGGTCATCAGCGAGAACTCGTAGAACTCGCCGTCGAAGTCCAGGTCGTCGGCTTCACCCTGGAACACGTCGAAGATGTGGCGAAGCGCCAGGACCTCCTCGCGGAGCCGTGGCCCCGGTCGCTCCCACTCGAAGTCGACGGAGAACCGCCGCTCGTTGTGCCCTTTCACCTGCGTCCCGAGGCCGAGGACCATCCGGCCGTTCGAGTATCGCTGCAGGTTCCACGCCATGTACGCCAGCACCATCGGTGAACGCGTGAACGACGTGGCGATGCGGGTTCCCAGTTCGACGGTCGAGGTGTGTTCGGCGACCAGCGACAGCGGGAGGAACGGGTCCGTGTCGAGTTCCGACGCGAACACCCCGTCGAAGCCGAACTCCTCCGCCTTCCTCGCGAGGTCGGCGGTCTCGTCGGACAGTCCCTGGACGCCGACGTCTATCTTGAGCTCGCTCATCGGCTACACCACTCGCGCTCGGCCTGTTAACTGTACTCATCTGTCGGGGAGGTAGCAACGGATACGGACGCCAGCGAGTCGACTCCGAAGAGATGGTGTCGAGTCGTCCTAGAGTGTGTCACGCACTAACATGTATCCGAACCCGCGGTTCGGGTCGTACCGTGTCGACGAGCGACATCGACGACGCCGTCCTCCTCGACGTGGACGACGGGGTCGCCACGGTCAGGCTGAACAGACCCGAGCGACGGAACGCACTCTCCCCGGACGTGATAGCTGGCGTCACGGACGCGTTCGAGGACCTCCAGGCGCGCGACGACGTGCGCTGCGTCGTCGTGACGGGCAGCGAAGGCGTGTTCTGTGCTGGCGGGGACATCGAGAGCATGGGCGAACGCGAGCGGACGACCGCCGCCGACGCCGTCGAGCGCATCACGGACAGCGCCCACGACCTCGTCGAGACCGTCGCGACCTTCCCGCTCCCGGTCGTCGCGAAACTCGGCGGGCCGGCGTTCGGCGCTGGCGGTGCCATCGCACTGGCCTGCGACGTCCGGGTGGCGAGTACGGACGCGAAGATCGGGTTCGGGTTCCGGCAGGTCGGTCTCACCATCGACTCCGGACTCTCGCACTTCCTGCCGCGACTGGTCGGCCGAGGCCGGGCCAAGGACCTCGTGTTCAGCGGCGAGTTGGTCGACGCGCAGCGAGCGGCCGACCTCGGCCTGTTCGAACGGGTGTTCGACGCCGAGACGTTCGACGAACGTGCCGACCGGTACGTCCAGCAGGTCGCCAGCGGACCGACGGCGGCGCTCAGACACTCCAAGCGCCTCCTCGACAGCAACGGTGACCAGTCACTCCGGGGCGCGCTGCAGTCCGAGGCGACCGCACAGGCGGCCCTCATGGACACGGCCGACCACGAGGAGGGCGTCAGCGCCTTCCAGGAGGGACGAGAGCCCGAGTTCGAGGGACACTGACACGGGGACCGGTCGTCGGCCGCGTCGACCGTCGACCGGGCGAACCTATTTGTCGGAAACGATGGTACCGTTCCTCATGGAGTTCGGCATCCCGGAGGAGATACAGGAACTGCTCGACGACCTGGACCAGTTCATCGAAGAGGAGATCGAACCGCTCGAAGCGGAACACGAGGAGTTCTTCGACGAGCGACGGGAACACGCGCGGACGGACTGGGAGCGGGACGGTCAACCCGCAGAGGAGTGGGAAGACCTGCTCTCGGAGATGCGACGGCGGGCCGACGAGGCGGGCTTCTACCGGTACGCGCTCCCCGAGCGGATGGGCGGGCAGGGAGGGACGAACCTCGGGATGGCCATCGTCAGAGAACACCTCGCTCACAAGGGAGTCGGCCTGCACAACGTGCTCCAGAGCGAGGCCTCCATCGTCGGCAACCACCAGTTCCCCCAGATTCTCGAACGGTTCGGGACCGACGAGCAACAGGAGCTCATCGAGGACGTCACCAGCGGCGAGGTGTTCGTCGCCTTCGGTCTGACCGAGCCGGAACACGGGTCGGACGCGACGTGGATGGACACCAGTGCCGAACGGGTCGGCGGTCCCGCGGGCGACGAGTGGGTCATCGACGGCGCCAAACGCTGGAACAGCGGGATGCACGTCGCCGACTACGACCTCGTGTTCGCCCGGACGAGCGGCGAGGACGGCGACGGCGAGGGCATCACCGCCTTCCTCGTCCCGACGGACGCCGACGGGTTCGAGGTCGAGTACTTCTGGTGGACGTTCAACATGCCGACCGACCACGCCGAAGTCTCTCTCGACGGCGTCCGCGTGCCCGACAGCGCCATCGTCGGCGAGGAGGGCAAGGGGCTGCACGTCGCCCAGCGGTTCGTCCACGAGAGCCGCATCCGGCAGGCGGCCGCGAGCCTCGGCGCGGCGCAGTTCTGCATCGACGAGGCGGTCGACTACGCCAAGGAGCGCGAGACGTGGGGCGAACCGCTGGCCTCCCGGCAGGCCATCCAGTTCCCGCTGGCGGAACTGCACACGGAAGCCGAGATGCTCCGCAACACCGTCCGGAAGACCGCCGCGGCCCTCGACGACGAGGGGCAGATGATCACCGAGTCGGGGTCGTCGGTGAGCGAACTGGTCGCGATGTGCAACTACACCGCCAACAACCTCGTCTGCCGAGCCGCCGACCAGGCGATGCAGGTCCACGGCGGCGTCGGCTACAGTCGCCACAAACCGTTCGAGCACATCTACCGCCACCACCGCCGCTACCGCATCACCGAGGGCGCAGAGGAAATCCAGAAACGCAGAGTCGCCGGCCACCTCTTCGACTACATCTGACCGAGTGGGCTGCGGTCGAGGGTGACGGTGCGAGGGGACGAGGTGACGGCGGCTCCCACCCTCGGCGACAGTGTTATTACGCGGTGTCGGGATGTGTCACGATATGTCACGACTGGACGCCTATCACTTCTACGAGCGCGACTGGGAGAGCTACGAGGCGCTCCGCGAGGCGTTCGAGTGGGAGATTCCCGAGCGGTTCAACATGGCCGAGTACGTCTGCGACCAGTGGGCCGACGACCCGGAGCGAGTCGCGTTCTACGCCGAGTCCGCGGCCGGCGAGCGCCGAACCCTGACGTACGGGGACGTTCAGGAGGAAGCGAACCGACTCGCCAACTACCTCGCGTCGGCGGGCGTCGAGCGGGGCGACCGCGTGGGCATCTGTCTTGGACAGCGCCCTGAGGCCGCCATCGCTCACGTCGCCATCTGGAAACGCAACGCCGTCTCGGTCCCGCTCAGCACGCAGTTCGGGCCGGACGCGCTCGGCTACCGCCTCGACGACTGCGGCGCTATCGGGTGCGTCGTCGGTCCGTCGAGCGCCGACACGCTCCGCGAGGTGCGCGACGACCTCGACGCGCTGGAGACCGTGCTGACCGTCGACGCTCCCCCGACGTCGGCGGAGGCCGAGTGGAGCGCCATCGACGAGGCGTCCGCACGGTTCGAGCGCGAGCCCACGGACCCCGAGGACGACGCCACCATCATCTACACGAGCGGGACGACCGGCAACCCGAAGGGAGTGTTGCACGCCCACCGCCTGCTGCTCGGTCACCTCCCGGCGTTCGCCGAGAACTTCCTGGCGGCCGGCACCACCGACGGGACGGTCTTTCGGACGCCCGTCGAGTGGTCGTGGATCGGGTCGCTGTTCTCGATGGTGATGCCGACGCTGTTCTACGGTCGACCGCTCGTCGCCTACGACGCGGACCGGTTCGACCCCGAGACGGAGTTCGAACTCGTCGAGCGCTACGGCATCACGAACTGGGGCGGCCCGACGACGGCGCTCCGCATGATGATGCAGGTCGACGCGCCGACCGACCGGTTCGACGTCGCGTCCATCGAGTCGGTGTCGGCCGGCGGCGAGGCGGTCGGCGAGAGCGTCATCACGTGGGTGACGGAGACGTTCGACGGCGCGTCGTTCGAGGAGGCGTACGGACAGACCGAGGCGAACCTCGTCGTGGGCGACTGCAGCGCGTTGCGACCGGTTCGCGCCGGGAAGATGGGGCTGGCAGTGCCGGGCCACGAGGTGACGGTCGTCGACCCCGAGACGGCCGAACCGACCGTCGAAGCGGGCGAGGTGGGCGAGATTGCAGTCCGGTACGAGGGCGACCCGGTCTGTTTCGTGGAGTACTGGGACGAACCCGACCTGACCGACGAGAAGGTGCGAAACGGGTGGCTCCTCACCGAGGACCTCGGGACGGTCGACGAGGAGGGCTACTTCTCGTTCGAAGGGCGGACCGACGACGTCATCATCACCTCGGGCTACCGGGTTAGTCCCGAGGAGATCGAGGAAACGCTCGCCAGTCACGACGCCGTGGCCGACGTCGGCGTCATCGGCGTCCCCGACGACCAGCGAGGCGAGGTCCCGAACGCGTTCGTCGTCGTCGCCGACGGGACCGAGGGGTCCGCGACCCTGAAACGGACGCTCGAAGAGCGCGTGAAGGACCGCCTCGCCCCGTACGAGTACCCCCGGCGAATCGAGTTCGTCGACGAACTCCCGAAGACGTCGACCGGGAAGGTCCGCCGTGAGTCGCTCCGCGAACGAGTCGCCACCTCAGACTCCTGAGGGCCGACGCGCCGGCCACGCCGGTCGGCGGCGACCGTAGGAACCGTCACGTTCCTGTTACCATCGGGCAACGATTAAGTGCACTTCGCTGAACAACGTTCACGAGATATGCATACACTTGGCATCGACATCGGAGGGACGTTCACGGACTTCACGCTGGTCGACGAGTCGGCCAGAGAGGTCACCACCGAGAAGGAACCGACGACGCGGGACAACCCGGCGGTCGGTGCCCTCGCCGGGGCGCGTCGGCTGCTCTCCGAACGGGGCATCGCCGCGAGCGACGTGGGGACGGTCATCCACGGGACGACGCTCGTCTCGAACACGCTCATCGAGAAGACCGGTGCGACGACCGGCCTGCTGACGACGGCGGGCATCCGCGACTCCCTGGAACTCCGCCGCGGGTCGCGGTACGACATGTTCGACTGGGACATGGAGTACCCCGACCCGCTGGTGCCGCGTGACCGACGCCTCGAACTCGACGAGCGACTGGACGACGACGGAGCGGTGGTTCGACCCATCGACCGCGACGAGGTCCGCGACCGGGCGGCGACGCTCGTGGAGGACCACGGGGTCGACTCCATCGCGGTGTCGCTGTTGCACTCGTACGTCGACGACGGTCACGAGCGGGTCGTCGAAGACGTCCTCGCCGAGTCGTACCCCGACGTGAACGTCTCGCTGTCGTCGGCGGTCGTTCCGGTCATCCGGGAGTACGAGCGGACGTCGACGACGGCCATCAACGCCTACGTCGCCCCGGTCGTCGAGGACTACCTCGACTTCCTGCGCGAGGAACTCCGCGACGAGGGGTTCGAGGGCGAGGTCTACCTGATGACGTCGAGCGGCGGCGTCGTCGACATCCAGACCGCGAAGGCCGAACCCATCCGCCTCGTCGAGTCCGGGCCGGCCGCCGGCGTCCTCGCCTCCCGAATCTTCGGCGACGACCACGGCTACGACGACGTCTTCTCGTTCGACATGGGCGGGACGACCGCGAAGGGTGCCATCGTCCGCGACGGCGACGTCCCGATGAAGTACCAGACCGACGTCGCTCGCGTCCACCGGTTCCGCGAGGGGAGCGGCTACGACATCATCTCGCCGCAGATCGACCTGACGGAGATCGGCGCCGGTGGCGGGTCCGTCGCCTCGGTCAATGACGCGGGACTCGTCGAGGTCGGCCCGGAGTCCGCTGGGTCCGACCCCGGCCCCATCTGTTACGACCAGGGGGGCGACAGACCGACGGTGACCGACGCCTCCCTCCTGCTGGGCTTTCTCGACCCCGAGAACTTCTACGGCGGGCGCATGGACCTCGCCGCAGAGCGGACGCGCTCGATCTTCGAGGCCGAGCTCGCCGACCCGCTCGACGTCTCGGTCACGGACGCCGCGTGGCGCGTGTTCGAGGTCGTCAACGAGAACATGGCGACCGCCTTCCGTCGCTACGCGGCGAGTCGCGGCGTCGACACGCGGGGACTGAGCATCACCGCACTCGGCGGAGCCGGGCCGTCACACGCGTTCCGGATCGCCCAGAAACTCGGCTTCGAGGAGGTCATCTGTCCGTTCGGCGCGGGCGTCGGCTCCTCCATCGGACTCACCGAGGCCCCCCGGATGTACGAGACGAGTTCGACCCACCAGTCGGTCGTCTCGGCGCTCGACCGGGAGGCCTTCGAACGGCAGTTCCAGCCCCTCTACGAGGAGGCCCGTGCGGTGCTCTCCAGAGCGAACGTCGACGAGGGACGGGTGTCGACCACCCTCAGTCTCGACATGCGGCACGTCAACCAGGGCCACGAGATAAAGGTCCCGCTGCCCGGCTACGACGTCGACGAGGTGACCCCGGAAGTCGCCTGTGAGGCGTTCGAGCGGACCTACGAGGAGAAGTTCAACCGCGAGACGCTGGAGTTCCCGGTCGAGGTCCTGAACTATCGGCTCGAACTCCGGGAGGCGTCCGACGAGACCGACATCGCCCAGTTGGCAGCGCCCGCCGACGACGCCACCGACCCCGACGGCCGCGAGGTCTACTTCGGCGACGAACACGGCTCGGTCGAGACCGACGTCTACCGCTGGGCGACACTCGACCCGGGGAGCGAACTCGCGGGGCCGGCGGTCGTCGAGGCCGACCAGACGACGGTCGTGGCCGACCCCGACTCGACGGTGCACGTCGCCGAGAACTACGACGTAACGATCGAACTCGACCAATGAACACTCGAACAGAACCGATTTCACGGCAGTCGCTGGCGACCGACCGAACACCCGGAGCGCAGGCAGGGCAGAGTCATCGAGCGGTGAGACAGTACGCGTTCGAGACAGTCGTGAGGTATACGTGGTCGTGTGCTGACGATGCACACGACCGAGATGAGTACCACGAGACCCGACGGCGACGGACCGACGCCGCACCGACGCGCGTCCTGGGGGTTGCCTCATGAGTAGTGGCGAATCGGGCCCGAGCGACCTGGAGACCCAGGTGCTGTGGAACCGCCTGCAGGCGACCGCCGACGAGATGTACGACGCCGCCGAGCGACTCGCGTTCTCGTTCAGCATCCGCGAGGCGGCCGACGCGTCCACGGCGGTGATGACTGCCGACGGCGAGGCGATCGGGCTCTCGGCACAGAGCGTCCCCGTCCTCTCGGGGAGTCTCTCGCGGACGACGCGAGCGATTCTCGACGAGCACTTTCCGCCCGAGGACCTCGAACCGGGCGACACCATCGTCACGAACGACCCCTGGATCGGCGGGGGGCACCTCTCCGACGTCGTCGTCCTCGACCCGGTGTTCGTCGACGACGACCTGGTCGGGATAACGGGCGCGCTCGGTCACACCGACGACGTCGGCGGCAACCGCGGAGGCTGGTCGACCGACGCCGGTCAGGTGTACGAGGAGGGGCTACTGATACCGCCGACGAAGCTCTACGAGGCCGGCGAGCGCAACGAGGCGGTCGACGCGTTCGTCAGGGGCAACGTCCGCATCCCTCACCAGGCGACCGGCGACATCGAAGCGCTGCGCTCGGGGAACACGCTGGGCGAGCGCCGCCTCACGGAGGTCGTCGAGGAGTACGGCCGCGAGACGTTCGACCGGGTGACCGAGCAGGTCATCGACCGGTCCGAGCGCGCGCTCCGAGAGCGACTCGCCGACCTCCCCGACGGCACCTACGAGAGCGAGGTGTCGTTCGAGGTCAACGACCTCGACGTCACCATCGCCGTGGCCGTCACCGTCGACGGCGACGACCTGCTCGTCGACTTCGAGGGGACCTCCGACCAGGTCGACGGGGGCCTCAACTGTCCGTTCGGCAACGTCGTGACCGTCACCGAGTACGTCGTCAAGTGCATGCTGGTCCCGGACCTCCCGAACTCGGAGGGCTACTTCCGGCCCATCGAGGTCCGCGCACCCGAGGGCTCGGTCCTCAACTGCGACCGGCCGGTGGCGACGATGGGCCGTCACCTCACCTACTCGCAGGCGGAGGACGCGCTCATCCGCGCGCTCGGGCAGGTCGTCCCCGAGTCGGCGCTCAGCGAGATGGCCGGTATCCAGCTCGCGGCGTTCAGCGGACAGGACGAGAACGACGAGGAGTTCATCGCCGTCTCCGGTACCGCTGGCGGGATGCCCGCCCGCGCGAACAAGGACGGGACGCCCGCGGTGTTCTTCCCGTACAACGGCAAGTCGACGCCGATAGAGATGTTCGAGCGCTACGGTCCCATCCGGTGGGAGGCGACCGAGATGGTCCCCGACCGCGAGGGGGCCGGCGAACAGCGGTCGGGGCCGGCGATGCGTGTCGCCATCCACAACCCGACCGAGCGGCCGGTCTACTACAGTCTCACCTCCGGTCGGGCCGACGAGGGGCCCGAGGGGTTCGACGGCGGCGAGGCCGGGCAGCCGGCCACCGTCTCCTCGGACGCGGCCGACGACGTCGCACCGAACGGACCGGGAGTGCTCCAGCCCGACGAGACGCTGACGTTCACCTCCGCGACGCCAGGGGGGTACGGCGACCCCGAGGAGCGCGACCCGGCGCTCGTCGAACGCGACGTCCGCCTGGGGTACGTCTCGCCGGAGCGAGCCCGCGACGTGTACGGCCACGACCCGGAGTGACCGACCGTGAGGTACCACGTCGAACCATGACCGGGTTCGTGCGGTCGTCCGAGGAGGTCGCCGCGATTCGAGACCGGATGGCGACGAACCGGTTCGTCGACACCCGGTCGGTCTCCGTCAGGTACCGAACCCGGCAGGACGTCGTCGAGGAGGTCCTCCCGCCGGGACTGGACCCGACCGACGACCCGCGAGTCGAAGCGGAGGTCGTTCAGGTCGGTCGGAGTAACTGCGTCGGGTCGTTCGACGGCAGCGGGCTGTACGTCCGGGCCGAACACGAGGGGACTGTCGGCAGCTACTGTCTGTGGATGGCGATGTCGACGGACGCCGCGGTCCGCTGGGGTCGTGAACTGCTCGGCGAACCGAAGAAGCGCGCCGAAATCGGGCTGGACCGCGACGGCGACGAGGTCGCCGGCCGAGTCGCCCGGCGTGGCGAACACCTCCTCGGCGTCGACGCGACCACGGACTCGCGACGGGACATCGACCCCGCCCCCCGGACCGTGTTCCAC
Organism: Halomarina salina; assembly: GCF_023074835.1. Classification (NCBI taxonomy): domain Archaea; kingdom Methanobacteriati; phylum Methanobacteriota; class Halobacteria; order Halobacteriales; family Natronomonadaceae; genus Halomarina; species Halomarina salina. The sequence continues at coordinate 34,883 of NZ_JALLGW010000003.1, read as the reverse complement.
TACAAGTACCTGCCCGACGTGACCGGCGGTGGGTTCCAGTTCGACCCCACGCTCGTCCGCGTCGACTTCGAGAGCGACCTCCACCGCTTCGAGACCGGTCCGGGGGCGGTGACGCTCGGCCGGACCGACCACGACCCCCTGGCCGACGTCACCGTCGAAGAGACCCTCGGGGCCGCCTACGCCGAAGCAGACCTGACGTCGAGCCAGACCGAACTCGCGACGGTCGACCCCGAGGCGTTCGCCCCCTACGCCCTCGCCCGAGGGGCCGACGACTGGTTGGCGCTGGACGACCTCTAGGTGGCCAGGTCGTCGCGGTCACGGGGCCGACGTCGTCGTCGAACGCGAACGGCGCATCAGCCGTCCGCTGGGTCGCCGCCGAACCCCCGATGGTCCGCGAAGAAGGTCCGCACGTCGTCGACGAACAGGTCGGGGACCTCCATCGCGGCGAAGTGGCCGCCCTCGGGCATGTCGACCCAGTGCTCGATGTCGTACACCGCCTCCGCCCAGGCGCGGGGCGTCCGCGACACCTCCACCGGGTAGCGGGCGTGCCCGGTCGGCACGTCGACGCTGTCGGGGACGACCTCGGCGAACTCCGTCTCGTAGTACAGCCGCATCGAGGCGTTGATGGTTCCCGTGAGCCAGTAGACGCTCAGGTTGTCGAGCAGTCGGTCGCGGTCGAAACTCGACTCGACGTCGCCGTCGCTGTCGCTCCAGGTCAGGAACTTCTCGACGATCCACGCCGCGAGGCCGACCGGCGAGTCGGTGAGCCCGTAGGCGAGCGTCTGGGGCTTCGTCGACTGTATCGCCTGGTAGCCGGTCTCGCCGTCGCGGGCCGCTTTCGTCGCCTCGTAGTCGGCCATCCCCTCCTCGTCGAGCATTCCGGTCGGGTCCTCGAACCGAGAGGGCGAGACGAACAGGAGGTTCGTGTGGATAGCGGCGACGCGGTCCGGGCGTGTCGCGCCCAGTATCGCCGTTATCAGCGCCCCCCAGTCACCCCCCTGGGCGACGTAGCGGTCGTAGCCGAGGCGGTCCATCAGGTCGTCGAACACGGTGGCGATTCGCCGGACGTCGTAGCCCGGTTCGTCGGTCGGTCCCGAGAACCCGTACCCCGGCAGCGACGGCGCGACGACGTGGAACGCGTCGCTCGTGTCGCCGCCGTGAGCCGACGGGTCACTCAGCGGGCCGAGGACGTCGAGGAACTCCGCGACCGAACCGGGCCAGCCGTGACTCAACAGCAACGGGACGGCGTCGGGGTCGGGCGAGCGCACGTGGTAGAAGTGGACCCGCTGGCCGTCGACGCTCGTCGTGAACTGGTCGAACCGGTTGAACCGCCGTTCGAACGCATCCCAGTCGAACTCGTCGCGCCAGTACTCACAGAGCGTCCGGAGGTACGTCGGGTCGGCACCGTACTCCCAGCCGGGAACCGGCGGGTCGTCGGGCCAGCGTGCGTCGTCCAGCCGCCTCCGGAGGTCGTCGACGGCCACCTCCGAGACGTCCACCTCGAACGGCCGTATCGAGTCCTCAGTACCCATTGTCCGTCGTCACGCGTGCTGTGGTCCGCCGTCGTCCGGCGTCGGCGGGCGGGCAGTCGTTCGCGGTCCGTGCCTCGCTCCTCGGTTCGTCGTGGTCGATCATCCGTGTGGCCGTGCGAGCCGACAACGTATACCAGTTCACCCGTGAGAGCCCCCTTCTCGGATGCCCGTGACGAATCCCCCATCGACGAGTAGTAGAGGAGCAATCGTGTCCCGCTCTGCGAAACACTTTAGTTTCGTTGTTGCTAGCTACCATATACCATAACAATGGACAAGAGAGAGCACAGTAGACGAACTGTGTTGCGTCGTATCGGGACGGGAGCGACCGCTGGCGGGTTGATCGGACTGGCGGGGTGTACTAGCGAACAGGCCGGTGGCGGTGACGGCGGCGGCGGTGGTGGTGGGAGTGGCGGTGGGACCGAACAGTCGAACGGCAGTAGTTCCAACGAGTCCGGAGGCGGCGGGTCCGGCACCGCCTCGATCAAGGTCGGGTTCCTCTACCCGCTCAGCGGTCCGTACTCCAGCCTCGGCGAGTACCAGGCCGGGGGGACCGACGTCGCTCTCGAACGGATCAGCTCGGAGAGGGACGTCACCGTCGAGAACGCCGGCGTCGTCGACACGAAACTCGACCCGACGGAGGGGCTGCGGCGAGCGAGGGAGCTGACCGAACAGAAGAACGTCGACGTCCTCGTCGGGACGAACAGTTCCGCCGTCGCGGCGGCGGTGTCGGAGCACGCCAAGCAGACCGAGACGCCGCTCGTCATCACCGGCGCGTCCGCGGAACCGCTCACCGGGGAGAACTGCAACCGCTACACCTTCCGAACCATCGGGAACACGTACCAGAACACGCGGGCGCTGGCCGAGTGGTCGATGGAGAACCTCGGGAAGACGGTCGCGACGATGGGTGCCGACTACTCGTGGGGCCGGGCGAGCGTCGGCGGGTTCGTCGAGGTGGCCGAAGAGAACGGTGGCGAGGTCGTCGAACAGGTGTGGCCGAAGCTGGGCGCGACGGACTACTCGACGGAGATACAGAAGGTGGCCGGCTCCGACGCGGACCTCGTCTGCGTCCGAGCGGCCGGGTCGGACGCCGTGAACGCGGCCAAACAGATGTCGAGCTTCGGACTGATGGACCAGATGGACGTCCTCATCCTCAACTCGGTGGACGTGATGAAGGGCGCCGGCGCGGCCGCCGTCGGCACGTACGGCGCGGGCTACTACTTCGAGCGAGACACCGAGGCGAACCGCGCGTTCGTCAACGAGTACATGGAGATGAACGGCGGCGCGGTCCCGGACACGTGGTCGACCACCGCGTACAGTGCGACGCGGCTGACCGCGAAGGCCGCCGCCGAGACGGGGGCGTCCGCCGGGTCGGCCGATTCGGCGGCCCTCGTCTCCGCGCTCGAAGGGATGAGCGTCGAGGGACCGACCGGCGAGACCCGACTGCGGGAGTGCGACCACCAGGCGACCGCCAACATCGACGTGTCGAAGACCGTCGAGAGCACGGAGGGCTGGTGGGGCGAGAAGTCGTTCCCGACCCGAGAGATACTCACCACCTCGGAGGCCGGCGAGAACGCTCGGCCGTGCGAGGAGAGCCAGTGTAGCCTGACCGAGTGACCGTCGGCTCCCTGTTGCGACTCCCCGACCGAGGGTCGGGGCACTCGCGAGTGTGGCCACGTTCGTGGCCGCTGTTCCATCGGTGAGTCAGGAGACGGCAACGGTCGGTCGTCCGCCACCCCAGCCGTCGAGAACTGGGCCGTGGTCGACGGCCGTTCAGACGCGTTCGACGAGGGTAGCGATGCCCTGACCGAACCCGATGCACATCGTGGAGATACCGTACTTGCCGTCGCACTCCTCCAGCTGGTAGGGCAGTTTCCCGAGAAGCGCCGCACCGGTCGCCCCGAGCGGGTGACCGTGGGCGATGGCGCCGCCCCAGACGTTCGTCCGGTCCCAGTCCGCCCCCGTCTCCTCCAGCCACGCCGCGACGACGGAGGCGAACGCCTCGTTCACCTCGAACCGGTCGATGTCGTCGACGGTGAGGTCGTTCTGCTCCAGTAGTTCGTTGGTCGCCGGAATCGGGCCACGGAGCATCGTCACCGGGTCGACGCCGACGACGTGCGTGTCGACGATGCGCGCCTTCGGCTCCCAGCCGTGCTCCTCGCAGGCGTCGCCCGACGCGACGAGCGTCGCGGCCGACCCGTCGACGATGCCCGAGGAGTTCCCGGCGTGGATGACGCCGTTCCCCTCCTCGCGGAACGCCAGCGGGATGCCGCCGAGCGTCTCGGTATCGGTCTCCGGCCGCGGGTGCTCGTCCTCTTCGACCACGACGTGCTCGCCGTCGAGTTCGACCTCGACGGGGACGACCTGCTCGTCGTACTTACCGCTCTTCGCCGCGTCGCCCCAGCGGTGCTGGGAGTCGACGGCGATACCGTCGAGGTCGTCGCGCGTGAATCCGCCGTTGGCGGCGATACGCTCGGCGCCCTCGCCCTGCGTCGTCAGCTCGTCGAAGTGCTCGAAGTACGTGTCCGTGATGCTGCTCCCCGCCGAACCCATCGGTACGCGCGTCATGTGCTCGACGCCGCCGGCCACGAGGACGTCGTGGAAGCCAGCGCGCACCTGCCCCGCCGCGAAGTTGACGGCCTGCTGGCCGGACCCGCACATCCGGTCTAACTGGACGCCGGGGACGTCGTCGCCCCACCCGGCGACCATCGGCGCGAGTCGCGCGATGTTGTTCGCCTGTTCGTCCGTGGGCGTCACGCAGCCGTAGACGACGTCCTCGATGTCGTCGGGGCCGGAGAAGCCGTTGCGTCGCTCCAGCGCGTTCAACGGGGCTGCGGCGAGGTCCTGCGGGTGTGTGTCGCGGAACGAGCCGTCGCGTTTCCCGAACGGGGTACGGATGGCGTCGACGATGTACGCGTCCTGCATAGGTCCATGGTGCGTGTGAACGGGCATTAGTGTTCGTGTTTCGTTCGGGGACGTTCCACCCAGGTGGTGAGGGCGGCACCCGGCCAGCTCGTCTCCCGCTCGCCCGGTCCCCGCGAGACGAGGAGTTATGTGTCCGGTGGTGTAACTCCCGCCCAGCCTATGGCAGACACAACAGGGACCGCCTCGGGTGTAGCGTTCGGCACGGACGAGGAGACGCGTCTCATCCTCCAGAGTCTCGAGGACTTCGTCGAGCAGGAGGTGGAACCGGTCGCGAACGACCTCGGTGAGACCCTCCGGAACCCACGGCTCGGCCACGAACCGGACGGCAGACTGACCGACGAGGTGCTGGAGGCGTACCGAACGATTCGACAGAAGAGCGCCGAAGCGGGCTTCTACGCGATGAACCTCCCCGAGGAGTGCGGCGGGCAGGACGTCTCGAACGTGACCTGGTATCGCGCCAACAAGCACCTGGCCGCGATGGGGACGCCGCTGACCGGACAGGTCCTCGCCGGCCCGTTCGGGCCGAAACCGCTGCTCGTGCAGGCGGAAGGTGAGCAGGTCGAGCGCTACCTCGAACCGACGGTTCGGGCCGAGAAGTCGACGGGATTCGGACAGACCGAACCCGGCGTCGGGTCGGACTCGCCGAACATGTCGACCACGGCGGAGCGCGACGGCGACGAGTGGGTGCTCAACGGGACGAAGCAGTGGATAACGAACGCGCCGTACGCCGACTTCCTGCAGGTGTTCGCCCGGACGACGCCACAGGAGGAGGCGGGCCGCTACGGCGGCATCACCTGCTTCCTCGTCGAGGACGACGAGTACGAGATCGGTAGCCTCAACAACGCCGTCGGGTCCGAAGGGCTGCAGTCGGAGGTCCACCTCGACGACGTGCGAGTCGGCGAGGACCGCGTCCTCGGTGAGGTGGACGACGCGTTCTACGCCGCGATGGGGTTCCTCTCGCTGGGTCGCATCGAGATCGGCGCGCAGGCGGTCGGCAACGCCGAGTGGCTGCTCGATACGGCGACGGAGTACGCCAACGACCGCGAGGCGTTCGGCCAGTCCATCGCCGGGTTCCAGGGCATCTCCCACAAGATCGCCGAGGGACGGGCGAAGACGTACGCCGCGGACGCGGCGGGGCTTCGCTGCGCGTGGAAACTCGACCAGGGCGAACAGGCAATCGCCGACTCGTCCATCCTCAAGTACTACGCGACGAACACGTACTGGGACGTGGCGGACGACGTCGTGCAGGTCCACGGCGGCAACGGCCTCGCCGAGGAGACGGGCCTGATGGAGCACCTCCACGAGGCGCGTATCTTCCGCGTCGTCGAGGGCACCGACGAGATTCAACTCAACACCATCGCCAAGCAGTACGGCGTCGGGGAGTAAGGGTCGCGTCCCGGCGGCAGTTCTGGGTCGACGTCGTCGTTGACCGACTCCACAGACTACGTCACTCCAGCTGTGCCTTCACGACCTTCCCGGTCGGATTCCGGGGGAGTTCGTCCAGGAACTGGACCTCACGGGGCTTCTTGAAGTCCGCGAGGCGCTCGTCGACGAACGAGGTCACCTCCTCGGCGGTGAGCGTCGCGCCGTCTTCGAGGACCACGACGGCCTTGACGCGTTCACCCCACGTCTCGTCGGGGACGCCGACGACGGCCGCCTCGGAGATGGCCGCGTGTTCGTGGAGCACCTCCTCTATCTCGGCCGGGTGGACGTTCTCCCCACCCGTGATGATCATGTCGTCGGCGCGGCCGACGAAGTAGACGAACCCCTCTTCGTCCCGGTAGACCAGGTCTCCGGAGACGAAGTAGCCCTCGTCGTCGAACACCTCGGCGGTCTTCTCGGGCATCCCGAGGTACTCGCGGAACGCCGTCGGCCCCTTGTACGCGATGCGACCGATCTCGCCCTGTTCGACCTCCTCGCCGTCCTCGTCGACGACCTTGACCGTGACGTTGACGATGGGCTTCCCGATGCTGTCGGGTTTCCGCAGGGCGTCCTCGGGGTGGAGGATCGTCGTCACGGGTGACATCTCGGTCTGGCCGAACACCTCGAAGAACTCCGCGTCGAACGCCTCCGTGACGGCCTTCTTCAGCTCCTCGCCCGAGGGTGCCGCGCCCGTCATGTAGTACTCGAACGACGAGACGTCGTAACTGTCGAAGTCGTCGACGGCGAGCAGCGCCCGACTCATCGTCGGCACGAAGAACGAGCCCGTGATGGACTCGTCTTCGATGATCTCCATCGTCCGGACCGGGTCGAACCCCTCGGTGACGTAGCTGGTGCCACCGATGTAGAACGTGTTGTTGAACACGCCGAACGCCGCGATGTGGAACATCGGCGTGACGACGAGGAACGTGTTGTCGTTCTCCTCGAACCCCGCGCTGTACACCGTGTTCACGGAGTTCTGTACGATGTTGTCGTGCGTGAGGACACAGCCCTTGGGGGCGCCCGTCGTCCCGCTGGTGTACATCAGCGCGGCGTCGTCCAGTCGACTGGGGACGACCTCGACGCGTTCAGTGGCGGCTGCCTCGCGAGCGGCGGTGAAGTCGTCGGCGTACTCGGGTCGGTCCTCACCGACGTACAGGAAGTCGTCGACGGGCGCGTCGTCGGCGGCGAGCGTGCCGACGGTCGGTTCGGCGTCGTCGTCGAAGACGATGAGGTCGGCCCCGCTGTCTTCGAGGACGTAGTGCACCTCGCGGTCCTTGAACCGGTGGTTCACGGGGACCGGCAGCGCGCCGAGTTTCATCGCGCCGTAGTACGTCTCCAGCGTCTCTGTGTTGTTCTGCATGTACACCGCGACCCGGTCGCCCTGCTCGATACCGTAGCCGTCGAGGAGGTGTGCCGCCTGGTCGGCCCGTTCGTTGAACTCGGCGAACGTGAGTCGCTCCGTCCCTGCCGACGTCTCCATCACGAGGCAGTCGTCGTCAGGGTACTTCCGGGCGTTCGTTTCCGCTACGTGGCCGAATGTAAGTCCCCGCATAGCGAGTGGTAACACGTCACCCTACAAATAGCTGTATGCCGGCCGGGAGCGCTCGAACCCGACCGGGTGTCACGTGACTCTCGACTGTTCAGTAGGACCTCGGCAGGCCGAGGTGGTGTTCGGCGATGTAGTTCTTCGCCATCTCGTTGGAGACGGGGACGGTCTGCGTGACCCGCGCGTTCTGCCAGATGTCGTACACCTCGTACTCGCGAGTGAACCCGTTGCCGCCGTGGGTCTGGACGGCCCGGTCTGCGGCTTCCGTGGCGAACTCGCTGGTGAGGAGTTTCGCCGCGTTCGTCTCCATGCCGCAGTCCTCGCCAGCGTCCCACTTCCGCGCTGCCTTGTACAGGAGTTCGCGCGACGAGAGCAGTTTCGCGTACGAGTCGGCCAGCGGGTGCTGGATGGCCTGGTGGGCACCGATGGGCTGGCCGAACACCTCCCGGTCGTTCGCGTAGTCCACCGCGAGGTCCACCGCCCGGAGCCCCCCACCCAGTGCGCTCGCTGCGCCCGCGATACGCTCGGTGTTCAGCGTGTCGAACAGGAGGCGCAGGCCCTCGTCCTCCCCGCCGAGGATGCGTTCCTCGGGGACACGGAGGCCGTCGAAGTGGATCTGGTACTGGTCTTCGAACCACGGGACGGCGGTGTCGAGCGTCGAGTAGGAGACGCCGTCCTGGTCCGCCGGGTCGGGGACGAGAAACAGCGAGACGCCGTGCGTCGGGTTCTCCGGGTCGAACTCGCTCGTTCGGGCGACGAGCAACATCTCGTCGGCCGTCTCCACGCTGCTGATGAACGTCTTCTCGCCGTCGACCACGAACTCGCTTCCCTCCCGTTCGGCCGAGGTGTCGATGTTGAGCGTGTTCGTCCCGGCACGCGGTTCGGTCAGCCCCATGCAGAAGCGCATCTCGCCCGAGGCGATCTTCGGGAGGTACTCCTCCTTCTGCGCCTCGGTGCCGTGGCGGGTGATGCCGATACCGCCGAAGACGGGCGTGAGGATGAAGATGATACCACCCTGCCCGCCACCGCGTGCGAGTTCCTCGATGACGATCGCCATCTCCTCCATCCCGAGGCCCTCGCCGCCGTACTCCTCGGGGATGGCGACGCCCAGCCAGCCGTCGTCGGCCAGTGCCTGCCAGTACTCCTCCGGGAACTCCTTCTCGTCGACGTGCTCGCGCCAGTACTCACGGTCGAACTCGCCGGCGACGTCCCTGACGGTCTCCCGAATCATGTCGTGCATCGCTGTCTCCGCGGTACCCATGACGAACACCTCAGCGGGGACGGCAATGAAGCCGTCGCTGTCGAACCGGTGTACGGCGTGGGTAACGGGGTGAACCGGCGCTCGCGAACTCCGAGACGACGTGAACCAGTCTCCAGCCATCTCTTCCCTGGTGTCGGAGACGGCAGTCCATGGCACAGTCTGCCAAGAGGCGTTCAACGTGCTCGAACAGCTACGGGGAGCCATCGCCGCCGAATTCGGGAGATTCAGTTCGAATTGGACCGAGATATCGGCCAACACGCCCGTCGAGAGCTGTAGCGAACTACTGACCGGACGGTCGTGTTCAGTGTTGTCAAACACCATGAATGGGAACCGTGACCCGTCGGTAGCGCATTCTCACGAGTCGATGGTCGAACACGACGGACCCAGTAATCACAAACGTAGTTTTGTTATCCAGTGGAGAGCGAGGGTGGACGTTTGGAGAGCGCTGACCGGGGGGTGGATAACGGACGTAGTCGTGTGACGACTCCTGCGAGAGTCGAGCGAGGTCGTAGGGTGCTCGTTGGCCGCAGGGTGCCGGGACAGTCGGCGACAACGGTGGTCCGCTGGCGAACCGCCTTTCGTTCGGCGAACGCACGCCGTCCAACAGTATTGAATACGTTCTCTCGTCAGCGCCAGAGGAGTGCGTTCGCCGTCCAGGCCGTGAATAGGAAACCGAGGCGAGTATCGTACCAACCAGGGTTGACGGCGAACTGGAGTCTCTCGGACGAAAGGCGGGGATTCGGTTCTATCCTCACCGTCTATCGCGTTCGATCCTCTTGGACAGGTTCGTTCACGTTTCACCGAGATTCGGCCGGCGACGGAGAGTGGAGACGGGGAGTCGAGACGCTGACGACACGGTCAGTTGCCGACACCGGGACGACCCGACGGCGGAGGGGTCCCTAGCGTCGGAACGGCGCTGGTCTCGGCGGCGGACGCCGGCTCCGACGTGCACACTTATTGCGCTCGCCCTGTCACGAGGTGTCACGGGCCACCGAACCTATGAACTTCGACTACGACGACGAGCACGAGGCGTTCCGGCAGGACCTCCGCGAGTGGCTGGCGGAGAACCTGCCGTCGGACTGGCAGGACGGCGACCGGCAGCTGCCGGAGGGTAGCGAGCGGGAACGGTTCCTCCGCGACTGGCAGCGAACCCTCTACGACGGTGGGTGGGCGGGCGTTCACTGGCCGGAGGAGTACGGTGGCCGCGGCGCGTCGCTCGTCGAACAGACCATCTACCGCGAGGAGATGGCACGAGCGCGAGCGCCACCACAGATCAACGTGGTCGGCATCAACTTCGTCGGCCCGACGCTCGTCGCGGCCGGGACGGAGGCACAGAAGGAGCGGTTCGTCCCGAACATCCTGAGCGGCGAGGAGATCTGGTGTCAGGGCTACTCGGAACCGGACGCCGGGTCGGACATCGCCAGTCTCACCACGAGTGCGGAGAAGCAGGGCGACGAGTGGGTCATCAACGGGCAGAAGATCTGGACGAGTTACGCCCAGTACGCGGACTGGTGTTTCCTCGTGGCGCGGACGGACGCTTCCGGCGAGAAACACGAGGGCATCACGACGCTGCTGGTCGACGTCGACCAGGAGGGCGTGTCGATGGACCCGATCCACCAGGCCAGCGACGAGGAGGGGTTCAACCAAGTGTACTTCGACGACGCGGTGGCGAGCGCCGAGAACGTGGTCGGCGAAGTGGGCCACGGCTGGGACGTCGTGATGACGCTCTCGGCGTTCGAACACAGTACGACGACCATCTTCTCCATCGAACAGGACTACCTCGACCTCCTGGAGTACTGCCGCGACGAGACCAGAGGCGGAGAACCGTTGATCGAGGACGCGCGTGTTCGCCGCGACCTCGCCGACCTCGACGCACGAATCCAGGCAGCGAAGGTCTCTCACTACCGGAACGTGAGCAAACGGAGCGAGTCGGGCACCCCCGGACCAGAAGGGTCGATGGACCTGGTCGTCGCCGATGAACTCAGGAACGACCTCACGAACGTCGCGATGGACGTCCTCGGTCCCGAGGTGGCGCTCTGGGAGGACGGTCCGCGGGACGGGCAGTTGGCCGACGACTACCTCGGTTCGTACGGGTCGTGGATCGCAGCGGGAACGGGCGACGTACAGCGGAACATCATCGGCGAACGCGTGCTCGGTCTGCCGAAGGACGACAAGAGCCAAGAGAGCCACAGGGCCTGATAGCTATGGACGCAACACTCACCGACGAACAGGAGCGAATTCGAAAGACAGCCCGCGAGTTCATCGAGTCCGAGGGCGGCATCGAACTGGCGAGACGACGGATGGAGGGCGACGAGCGCGTCGTCGACGAACTCTGGGCCGACCTCGCCGACCTGGACTACACAGCCATCACCGTTCCGCCGGAGTACGACGGGTTCGGCGAGGGGATGGTGTACCTGACCGCATTGCTGGAAGTCACCGGCCGGTACGCGCTGCCCGGACCGCTCCCAGAGACCGCGGCGTTCGCAGTACCACTCCTCGACGAACTGGGCACCGACGACCAGCGTGAACGTCACCTCCCGGCAGTCGCCCGTGGCGACCAGAGGTTCTCGTTCGCGCTCTACGACGACCGCAACGAGTCGCTCCCCGAGGCAGTCACCCTCGACGTCGACGAGACCGACGACGGCCACCGGCTCTCGGGGACGAAGACGCTCGTCCCGTACGGCGGCGAGGTCGACCACCTGGTCGTCGCCGGCCGGACGGGCGACGGGTCGGGGGACGACGGCATCTCGCTGTTCGTCGTCGGAACGGACGAGGAGGCGGTCGAGACGCGTCGACTCGACAGCCTCGACCGGACGCGTCCGATGTACGAGGTGACGTTCTCGGACCTCTCGGTCGGCGATGCCGCCTTGCTCGGCGACCGCCACGAGGCGGGAGACGCACTCTCCAGCGCCGCCGACCGGTACACGGTCGCGCGCAGCGCGATGCTGGTCGGCGCGGCCGACAGGGCGGTCGAACTGTCGACGGAACACGGCACCAAACGCGAACAGTACGGACAGCCCGTCGGCAAGTTCCAGGCGGTCAAACACCGCATCGCGGACATGTGGATAGAGATGCAGAGCGCGCGGTCGCTGGTGTACTACGCGGCCTGGGCGCTCGACGCGGGCGAACCCGACGCGACACGCTCGGTGTCTGCGGTGAAGACGTACGCCGCCGACCGACTCCACCGCGTGTTCGGCGACGACATGTGGAACCACGGCGGGATGGGGTTCACGTGGGACCACGACGGGCACATCTACCTGAAACAGGCCAAGGCGTGGCGGAACTTCCTGGGGTCGCCCGAGGACCACCAGGACCGACTCCTCGAAGAGCGTCTCGCAGAGCGGTAGAGCGCGACGTCGGCGACGCGGTCGACGAGGACCCCCTTCCCGGTCGGGCCGCCGAGGGAGTCTGTCCGACGGATTCCTCGCAGGAGTCCACGACCGGCCGGTGTCGACGCCGCACGGCGTCGGCGACGCTGCCTGCTCCAGTAGAACTATGCCTCGTCTCTGACATGCGAACCCATGGAGGAGTTCGAGACAGTCGAGGCGGAGTTCGACGAGGAAACGCACGTCGGGCGACTGACGTTGAACCGGCCAGACGCGCTGAACGCGCTCAGCGACCAGTTACGGCAAGACCTCGTCGCGGGGTTGCAGTGGCTGGAGTCGCACAACGAGGACGCGGACGGTATCGCGCTGCGTGCCGTCGTCGTCGAGGGTGCGGAGGGGAACTTCTGTGCCGGCGCGGACATCTCCGAGTTCAGCGAGGCGTCGCCGGGCGAGACGTCCGGACAGCACCACTACGAGTTCATCCAGGAGTTCCCGGTGCCGATCATCGCGAAGATTCGGGGGTACTGCCTCGGTGGCGGCCTCGAGACGGCGATGGCCTGTGACTTCAGGTTCGCACACAGCGACGCTCGGCTCGGGCTCCCGGAGGTCGACCTGGGGCTGATTCCGGGGGCCGGCGGCGTCCAGTTCATCAGCCGACTGGCCAACCCGTCGGTCGCGAAGGAGGTGGCGATGACCGGCGACCACCTCTCGGCCGACCGGGCGGACGAACTGGACATCGTCAACCGCGTCTACGACGACGCCGACCTCGACGAGGCGACCCGGGAGTTCGCGGAGACGCTGGCCGCCAAGCCGCCGCTGGCGGTGCAGGCCATCAAGGACGCCGCGAACGTCGCGACCCAGGTCGGTCTCAACGAGGGGCGGTCGTACGACCGCCGTCGCTTCGAACCCCTCCTCGAGACGGAGGACCACCAGGAGGGAGCCAGAGCGTTCGCCGAAGACGACTACGACCCCGAGTTCAGGGGACGGTAACGCCCACGGCGACGACCCCTCGTTAGTGGTCACCGACCGAACGGTTAACGGGCTGCTGTACGAAGCGGTACCATGTCACACGCTCACCGCGCGGACGACCACGCTCTCGACGAACCGTCGGTGCAGCGATGACCGACCGTCGGGAGTACCTCGACCGACTCTACGACGAGGAGCGACTGGCGCGATTCCTCGAGAGGGCGGTCGGGCCAGGCGGACCGCTGACCGTCGAGTACCACCAGGCTGGTCACTCGAACGAGACGCTGTTCGTCGGCTGGGGGGACCGCGAACTCGTCCTCAGGCGACCGCCCGCGGGGGAGACTGCCGACGCAGCACACGACGTGCTGCGGGAGTATCGCGTCATGTCCGCGCTCGAAGACACAGCCGTACCGGTGCCGTCGACGGTCGCCGCCTGCGAAGACCGCGCCGTGCTCGGGGCGGAGTTCTACCTGATGGAGCGCCTGGCGGGCGACGTCATCCGCGACGTGGAACCCGACCGGTTCGCCGCGCCCGACCAGCGACGTGCGCTCTCGGAGCGGTTCGTCGATACGCTCGTCGAGATTCACACGCTAGACCCGGAGACCGTCGGACTGGACGACCTCGGTCACCCCGAGGGGTACACCGAGCGACAGGTCGAGCGGTGGACGGACCAACTCGAGTGGGCGGTCGAGGTGACCGACGACGACCGCTCCGTGCCGGAACTGCACACCGTCGCCGACTGGCTGGCCGCGAACGTCCCGACGGAGTACGACCACACGCTGCTCCACGGCGACTACTCCCTCGACAACGTCATGTTCGGGCCGGGGACGCCCCCGGACCTCGTCGGTGTGTTCGACTGGGAGATGTCGACGCGCGGCGACCCGCTGACGGACCTCGGCTGGACGCTCGCCCACTGGTTCGACCCCGAGGACCCCGAGTTCGACGATCCGCTGAACAGCCGGGTCGAGGCGTCCCCCGGCTACCTCACTCGGCGCGAACTCCTCGACCGGTACGAGGAGCAGACCGGACGAGCGTTCTCGAACGAGCGGTTCTACCGAACGTTCGGTGTCTTCAAGACCGCCAGCACCTGCGAGATGATGTACCGCCGCCACCTGGAGGGCAACGCGGACAACCCGAACTACCCGCTGATGGAGGAGTACGTCCCCGCGCTGGGCGAGCGAGCGCGTCGTATCATCGACGGCGAGGAGCCGCTCTAGCGGCGCTACGGGCGAGCGACCCGGACGGCTGCGGGTCCACCTTCCGGTAACTATAGGTACGTCGGGTGGTATCACACGACAGTCGCATGATCTCTCAGTTCCACGTCGACGGAGACACCGCTATCGTGACGGGCGCATCGCAGGGCATCGGGGAGGCTATCGCCAAGACGTTCGCGGACGACGGCGTGAACGTCGCGCTCTGTTCGCGCTCTCGCGACCGGTTCCAGTCTGTCGTCGACGACATCGAGGACGCCGGCGGGACGGTGTACGCCGCGGAGTGCGACGTGACCGACCGAGAGCGCGTCTTCGAGTTCGTCGACGAGGTGACCGCAGAGTTCGGCGACGTCGACGCCCTCGTCAACAACGCGGGCGGGAGTTTCCAGTCGCCGTTCGAGGACCTCTCGGAGAACGCCTGGAAGACCATCATCGACATCAACCTCCACGGCGCGTTCCACTTCACACAGGCGGCCGGGGAGGTCATGCGGGAGGGTGACGGAGGGTACATCGTCAGCGGTGCCGGACTCGAGGGGGGTATGCCCGATATGAGTCAGTACGGCGCGGCGAAGGCCGCGCTGAAGAACCTCACCGAGACGCTGGCCGGCGAGTGGAACGAGTACGGCGTCCGAACGAACTGTATCGCCCCCGGCCTGGTGGCGACGCCGGGCGTGGTCGACTCGATGGGCATCGAGCCCGGTGAGATGCCACCACGGGAGCAGGTCGACCGGTACATCGGCCACCCCGAAGAGACCGCCGACCTCGCACAGTTCCTCTGTAGTCGGGCAGCGTCGTACCTGAACGGGTCGATGATCAGGGCCGGGCTGCCGTCGTCGGAGCGGCCCGACCGCGAGCGACCGTCCTGAAGCGCGTCGAGACGGAACCGACCCACGCACGGGATGTCGTTCGACAACGCTTTTCCGGCAGGCGCGACTCTCGGTCATCGATGAGCCAGAGTCAGTGGTCACGGTGACGATGGACGACCGAATCGACGACCTGCGGGAGAAGAAAGCCGACGCGAGGAAGGGTGGCGGCGAAGACCGCATCGAGGCCCAGCACGACAAGGGCAAGATGACCGCTCGCGAGCGCATCGACTACTTCCTCGACGACGACACCTTCGAGGAGATAGACCAACTGCGGAGGCACCGGAGTACGAACTTCGACCTCGACGAGAACCGCCCCGCGGGCGACGGCGTCGTCACGGGGTACGGCGAGGTGGACGGCCGGACCGTCTTCGTGTTCGCCCACGACTTCACCGTCTTCGGCGGGTCGCTCGGCGAGGTGTTCGCCGAGAAGGTCTGCAAGGTGATGGACAGGGCGATGGAGGTCGGTGCGCCCATCGTCGGGCTGAACGACTCGGCGGGCGCGCGCATCCAGGAGGGCGTCGTCGCCCTCGGCGGCTACGCCGACGTCTTCCACCGCAACCAGCAGGCCAGTGGGGTGATCCCACAGATATCCGCCATCATGGGGCCGTGCGCCGGCGGTGCAGTCTACTCCCCCGCCATCACGGACTTCATCTTCATGGTGCAGGACACCAGCCACATGTTCATCACCGGCCCCGACGTCATCGAGACGGTCACCGGCGAGGAGGTCGGCTTCGACGAACTCGGCGGGGCACAGACCCACACGTCGAAGACGGGCGTCGCGGATTTCGCAGAACCGGCCGAAGAGGAGGCGCTCGACGACATCCGCCACCTCCTGTCGTACCTCCCGCAGAACAACGTCGAGGATCCGCCGCGCGTCGAACCGTGGGACGACCCCGAACGCGACGCCGACGTGGCCGACATCGTTCCCGACCAACCACGGAAACCGTACGACATCGTCTCCGTCGTCGACGACGTGGTCGACGAGGGGTCGTTCTTCGAGTGCGCGGGGGACTACGCCCGGAACCTCGTCACGGGGTTCGGTCGCCTCGACGGACACTCGGTCGGCGTGGTCGCCAACCAGCCGCGAGTCGACGCCGGGACGCTAGACATCGACGCGTCGCTGAAGGGCGCGCGGTTCGTCCGGTTCTGCGACGCGTTCAACATCCCCATCGTGACGTTCGTCGACGTGCCGGGGTTCATGCCAGGGACCGACCAAGAGCACAACGGAATCATCAAACACGGCGCGAAACTGCTGTACGCCTTCTCCGAGGCGACCGTCCCGCTCATGACCGTCATCACCCGGAAAGCGTACGGCGGGGCGTACGACGTGATGGCCTCGAAGCACGTCGGCGCGGACGTCAACTACGCCTGGCCCACCGCCGAAATCGCGGTCATGGGACCACGTGGTGCCGTCAACGTCCTGTATCGGAGCGAACTGGACGAAGCCGACGACCCCGAGGAGCGTCACCAGGAACTCATCGACGAGTACCGCGAGGAGTTCGCCAACCCCTACACCGCCGCCAACCGTGGGTACGTCGACGACGTCCTGGAACCGACCGACACCCGGCGGCGGCTGATCAGTGACCTGGAGATGCTGCGGAGCAAGCGCGTCGACGGCCCCTCGCGCAAACACGGCAACATCCCGCTGTGAGGCATCGAGGATGACCGACCAGCTCACCGGACTGGCCGACGCCGCGGACGACGAGGCGGCCGCCATCGTCGCCGCAGTTCGCGCACACCTCCGAGCGCAAGCCGCGGCCCGCACCGCCGACGAGGAGACAGAGGAGACGTGGGACGGCGAGCGATGGGCGTTCGCCGGTCGAGTCGCGACGCTCCAGCGTCGCGACGTGCGGGTACCGCGAGAAGCACCGACCGACCCCTGGACCGCCAGCGGCCGAACCGCTCGAATGCGCTGAGCGTGTCGAGACCCCCGGAGACGCCCCGAGCAGGAGTCGACGTTCCGACGGACGCGACTCGGCACCGGTTCGCTGGTGCGTGCGTCGACCGGTAGAGTAAGGTGCGCTGCGGGGGCAGATTGGGCCGAGATGTTCGAGAAGGTACTCGTCGCCAACCGTGGCGAGATAGCGGTCCGAGTCATGCGTGCGTGTGAGGACCTCGGAGTCGCTACCGTCGCCGTCTATAGTGACGCAGACAAGAACGCTGGACACGTCCGGTACGCGGACGAGGCGTACAACGTCGGTCCCGCGCGTGCGGCCGACTCCTACCTGGACCAGGGGGCCATCGTCGAGGCCGCGCAGCAGGCTGGCGCGGACGCCATCCACCCCGGCTACGGCTTCCTCGCGGAGAACGCCGACTTCGCCGCGCGCGTCGAGGAAGCAGAGGGCGTCACGTGGGTCGGGCCGAGCAGCGACTCGATGGAGCAGGCCGGTGAGAAGACCAACGCCCGCACGGTCATGCAGGCCGCGGACGTCCCCATCGTTCCGGGGACGACAGACCCCGTCGAGACGGTCGACGAGGTCGAGGCGTTCGGGAACGAGCACGGCTACCCGGTCGCCATCAAGGCGGAGGGCGGTGGCGGCGGTCGCGGGATGAAGGTCGTCGAGGACGAGAGCGAAGCCGCTGACCAACTGGAGGCCGCCAAACGCGAGGGGGAAGCGTACTTCGACAACGACTCGGTCTACCTCGAACGCTACCTGGAGAGCCCTCGACACATCGAGGTACAGATCCTCGCCGACCACCACGGCAACGTCCGCCACCTCGGGGAGCGCGACTGCTCGCTCCAGCGTCGCCACCAGAAGGTCATCGAGGAGGGCCCCTCGCCCGCGCTCACCGACGACCTCCGGGAGCAGATTGGGGAGGCCGCTCGGCGGGGTGCGGACGAGGCCGACTACTACAACGCCGGCACCTTCGAGTTCCTGGTCGAGGACGACGACGACCGGGAAGCGGGGGACCTGCTCGACGCCGATTCGGACTTCTACTTCCTGGAGGTCAACACCCGCATCCAGGTCGAGCACACCGTCACCGAGGAGATTACGGGCATCGACATCGTCAAGTGGCAACTGCGGGTCGCCGCCGGCGAGGAACTGACCTTCTCGCAGGACGACGTCGACCTGAGGGGTCACGCGATGGAGTTCCGCATCAACGCCGAGAACGCTGCCGAGGAGTTCGCCCCGGCTCAGGGCGGTGCACTGGAGACGTACGACCCGCCCGGCGGTATCGGCGTCCGGATGGACGACGCGCTCCGGCAGGGCGACGACCTCGTGACCGACTACGACTCGATGATAGCGAAACTCGTCGTCTCCGCGAGCGACCGCGAGGAGTGTATCGCCCGCTCGAAGCGCGCGCTCCGCGAGTACACCATCGAGGGTATCCACACCATCCGGCCGTTCCACCTGATGATGCTCGACGATGACGCGTTCGTCGGCGGCACGCACACGACGAACTACCTCGACGACCACATGGACGAGACGCCCATCGAGGAGTACCAGGGGCGGTACGGTACGGAGGCGTCGAGTTCGTCGACCGAGGAGGAGACCGTCACCCGCGAGTTCACGGTCGAGGTGAACGGCAAGCGGTTCCAGGTCGACCTCGAAGAGAGCGGCGTTCCGGAGGCGTCGACTCCCCAGCGACCCACCGACGACGGCCCCGCCCGCAAGGGTGGTTCCTCGAACGACGACGACACCACCGCCGTCGCTGGCGACGGGGAGGTAATCGAAGCCGAGATGCAGGGGACGGTCCTCGAGGTGGCCGTCGAAGAGGGAGAGACGGTCGAACCGGGCGACCCCGTCCTCGTCCTGGAGGCGATGAAGATGGAGAACGACATCGTCGCGGAGATGGGAGGGACGGTCACGGAGGTGGCCGTGGAGGCCGGTAACTCCGTCGACCAGGGCGACGCCCTCGTCGTGTTGGACTGACGGTCGCGCCGGGCCGACACGGACCGAGCCGTGCCGTGGCAGTCAACCGTGGACTGGCTGGCCGACAGCGGCCCCTTCGAACCGCCCCTCACACGGGCGGTGGCGCGTCCGATTCGGTGGAACGACTGTCACTCACCGACCGCGGACGTCCGACCGACCGTGCCCGGATTCCTCGGCCGGACCGTCGGCCCGTTGCTGTCGCAGGGGGCGCTCCACTCGTAGCCCGCTTCGTGAGTGAACACGAGCAGTCCCTCCCAGCCGTCGAGGAGACACCTGGAGAGCCACTACGGACTCGTGCTCGCGTCGGGTGGCCGTCAGGTCGTCGAGGGGTCCCGTCCGTCCCGGTAACGGACCGCCGCCCTCTGCTGGTCGCCGAGTGTTCCCCGATTACCTTTCGAATCGGTCTCCGACCAGAGGACGGTCGTCGAACGCACTGCTGGTCGAGGGGCACGCGCAGGTCGACTCCGGCCACTGCGACCGACCGGACCCGAAAACCGTGGATTCATGGGGACCTCGGGCGGAGGTCGTTCACGAACGCATGACGGACCAGCCCGCCTCCGAGTCGACCGATCATCTCGGTCTGTTCGACTGTCTCCTCCTGAGTGTCGGTGGCATGATCGGCTCGGCCATCTTCGTCTTCCCCGGGTCGACGGGGCGACTCGCCGGTCCCGCTGCCCCGCTCGCGTGGTTGCTCGCCGGCCTCCTGATGACCGCCATCGCGCTCTGTTACACCGAACTCACCCTCGCTTTCCCGCGCACCGGGGCGCTCGCCATCTTCCCGTACGAGACGCTAGGGCCGTCGACACGGCTCCGGGCGTTCGCCAGCTACCTCGAAGGGGTCGGCTACGCCATCGGCTGGGTGTTCGGCATCACGGTGTCGGCGCTCGCCATCGCGGGGTACCTCGGGACGGTCGTTCCGGCGGCGGCGGGCCACACGACCGGGGTCGCACTCGCGGCGGTCGCTCTCGTGACCGCAATCAACCTCCTCGGTGGGCAGGTCACGAGTCGGCTCAACCTGCTCCTCACGGCCGTCCTGCTCGCCGTCCTCGTCGCCTTCGTCGCCGTCGCCACAGCACGGGTCGACCCGGCGAGGACCGCTCCGCTCGCCGTCGGCGGCCCAGCGTCGTTCCTCGCCGCGGTCCAGATATCGATGACCGCGTACGGCGCCTGGACGGTCGTCCCGGCCGCTATCGGTGAGATACGCGAGCCAGCGTACACCGCACCGCGGGCCATCCTGCTCTCGCTCGGCGTCACGACCGTCCTGTACGCTCTCGTCGTCTTCGCCCTTCACGGCGTGGTACCGGTAGACCAGTTCCTGGCCGACGGTGCGACGCTCCGGACACCGCTGGCGACGGCCGCGACGATACTCGGCGTCGAGTGGCTGAGGTACGCGCTGGCGCTCGGCTCGGTCGCCGCCATCTTCACCACGATGCTCGTCGGGACGATGAGCGCGAGTCGCGTCCTGTTCGCGCTCGGCCAGAACGGGACGCTGCCGTCGCCGTTCGCGTCGGTCACCACGGGGACCGGAGTCCCCAGCGTCGGCGTCGTCGCGGTCGGCGGGTCGGCGGCCGTGCTCTCGCTGTTCCCGGGGTACTTCTACGAACTGCTCGTGGTCGCGTCTATCGTCGGGACCGGCATCCCGTACGGCATCAACCTCCTCTCGTTTCTGGGGCTCAGGCGGTATCGAACCGACGTGCAGCCGTCGTTCCGGGTTCCCGCTGGCCACCTGGTCGCCGGCGTCGCCGGCGTCGGACTGGTCGTCGCGATGGTCGGCCTCGGCCTCACAGAGGTTGTTTGGTCGACGGTCGCCATCGCGCTGCTGACAGGGTACTACGCGATCCGGCGGCTCTTCGGCTCCTCGCCAGCACGGTCGGCGTCTTCGTAGCGCGAGGTGGGCGGGGCCTGCCCCGGGGGGAGATAGTGAAGGCATTCGTCACCCTCACCGCGGGCCGGGAGGCGTCGCCGGAGTTGCGCGACGAGATCAGTTCGTTCGCACGCGAGACCCTCTCGAAACACGAGTACCCCCGCGAGGTGGCGATCGTCGACGAACTCCCGAAGACTGCCAGCGGGAAGATCAAGCGGGCGCAGTTACGCGAGTGACCGGGTCGGACCGGCCTCAGCCGGCGGGTCCCCGAGCCGCGACGACGACGGCGGGCTTTATTGCATGGGTGGGCGTCAGCATGCCACATGGACCTGCAGTCCATCACGGTACTCGACCTGTCACGCCTCCTGCCCGGCCCGTACGCGACGCACCTGCTGGCCGAGATGGGGGCGGACGTCGTCAAGGTAGAAGCGCCGAACGGCGGCGACTACGCTCGCTACGCCGAGCCGACCGTCGACGGCGACTACGGGGCGATGTTCGCGGCCATCAACCAGGGCAAGGAGAGCATCACGCTCGACCTCAAGTCCGACGAGGGTCGGGAGGCGTTCCTCCGACTCGCGGCCGAGGCGGACGTCGTCTTCGAGCAGTTCCGTCCCGGCGTCGTCGACCGACTGGGAATCGGGTACGACGACGTCGAAGAACGGAATCCCGACGTCATCTACTGCTCGCTGTCCGGGTACGGACAGTCCGGCCCGTACAGCGACCGGGTCGGTCACGACCTGAACTACGCGGGCTTCGCCGGTCTCCTCGACATGACGCGTCGCGACGAGGAGGAGCGCCCTCGCATCACCGGCTACCCCGTCGGCGACATGGCCGGCGGCGTGTTCTCGGCGCTCAGCATCGTCGGTGCGCTGCTCGGTCGGGAGCTAGGAAACACCGGCGGGAACTACCTCGACGTCTCGATGACGGACGCCGTCCTCTCGTTCTCCCAGGCGGTCGGGTCGCTGGCGAACGCCGGTGAGGACCCGCGCCCGGGCGAGACGAACCTGACGGGACTGTACCCCTGCTACGATATCTACGAGACGAGCAACGGGCGACACCTGACGCTGGCAGCACTCGAGCCGAAGTTCTGGGAGAACCTCTGTGCGGCCATCGACAGACCGGAACTCGTCGACAAACACCAGTCCGACGACCCGGCGGTCAGGCGGGCCGTTCGCGACGAACTGCGCGAGGTGTTCGGGTCACGGAGCCTCGCCGAGTGGGAAGCCGACCTCGGCGAGCAGGAGGTCATGATCGGGAAGGTGAACACGCCACGCGAAGCGCTCGACGACCCTCACCTCCGGAATCGCGGCGTCGTCGACGCCGACGGCGAGGGGTTCCCCAGAATCGGGTATCCGGCCGAGGTACACCATGGGCTCTCGGGCGGGGGGGGGCAGGCCCCCGGACTGGGCGAGCAGACGAGCGACGTGCTGCGACGGTTCGGCTTCGAGGCCGCGGAGATCGACGCGCTGTTCGACAGCGGTGCCGTCGAGGGCTCCTGACGCTCCGAAGCGCTGGTCGGCGCTGCGGCCGCGACCGAACGGCCGGCGCTCCGCTACCCGTCTGGGTCGCGCACCTCGACCATCCCGAGGCCGATCCACGAGATGACGACCTCGCCGTCCTGGTTGATGCCCTCCATCTTGTTGTCGACGTAGCCACGGCTGGGGTCGCTCTCCGAGCGGCGTTTGTCGACCACCTCGACCCGGAGGTGGAGCGTATCGCCAGGCGTCACCGGTTTCCGCCAGCGGAGTTCGTCGACGCCGCGTGCCCCCATGCTCGCCTGGTCGTGCACGTACCCGTCGACCA
Organism: Halomarina salina; assembly: GCF_023074835.1. Lineage (NCBI taxonomy): Archaea > Methanobacteriati > Methanobacteriota > Halobacteria > Halobacteriales > Natronomonadaceae > Halomarina > Halomarina salina. Next base: position 12,289 of record NZ_JALLGW010000003.1, on the reverse strand, counting down.
GCATCCGCATGCAGACGGCGGCGGTCTGCCAGCCGCTGGCGATGAGTTCGCCGTACGCGGTGTCCTGGGCCGCCTCCTCGTCCGTGTGGAACGGCTGCGGGTCGTACTTCTCCGCGAACTCGACGATCTCCGCTTTCTCGAACTGGTACTCCCCGAACTCGGAAGATTCCCCGACCGCTATGTCCTCGTAGTATCGCACACTGCGAGTGAAGGATGGTACCGACTATCAAATCATGGGTCCGACCGAGCGACTACTGTAGCTGCGTTATCGTCTCCCGGACGACGTCGTCGCTCGCCCACCGGCTCGGGAGGTACGCGACGGGCGAGTCCGCACCAGCATCGACGAAGCGCTCGAAGCTCTCGGCCGCCTGCTCCGGCGTGCCACAGGCGCCGATAGCCGAGACCATCTCGTCGGTGACCGCGTCCTCCGCACCGGCCTGCGTATCTGCCTTCCAGCCGTCCTGAATCGCTTCGGCCTCCTCCTCGAAGCCGAAGTTCGCCACCATCTGTGCGTAGTAGTCACCCATCGCCCCCACGTAGAACGCGATCATCGAGCGGACGGCTCCTTCGGCGGCCTCGGGGTCCGTCTCGGAGATGCAGGTCGGCACCCAGGGGGCGATGTCGACGTCCGCGAGCGACCGGTCGCCGCGGTCGGTGCCACGCTCGACGGCCTCCAGCGCGTCGCCGACGGCCGTGTTCGGGAGCAGCAGGGGTATCCACCCGTCCGCGAACTCGCCGGTGAGCTGGCGGTTGACCTCCCCCATCGCCGCGACGTAGATGGGACAGTCGTAGGTTCGCTCCACGTCCAGCGCGAACCCGGAGAGGTCGAACAGCTCACCGTCGTACTCTACCCGGTCGCCCGACAGGTACGCGCGGACGATTTCGACGTACTCGCGGGTTCGCCTGAGCGGCTCGTCGAACTCTGCGCCGTGGAAGTTCTCGATGACCGCGGGGCCGCTCATCCCCAGGCCGACGCGGAACCGCCCGTCCGACAGGTCGGCGAGGGTGTTCGCCGTCATCGCGACCAGCGCTGGCGAGCGTGTGTAGACGTTGAAGATGCCCGAGCAGACGTCGATGGACGCCGTCCGTTCGAGCAGCCGAGTCATGGTCGGGACGGAGCTCCGCCCCCAGGATTCGCCCTGCCAGTACGTTTCGAGTCCGGCGTTCTCCGCGAGTTCGACGTACTCGACGATGTCCTCCGGAGCGTCGCCGCCGAGGGTGAGACCGTTCGCGCGCATCGTTCGTGTTGCTCCGGTGGCACTCAAACGCTTTTCGGTGGTTGCACTGCGGCCGGTCGCCGTCGTCGAGCGTCGCACACCCCGATACCCTATATCGACGACCCATCGACGTCGGACGGCTGGAGTTCGAACTTCTGAATCTTGCCACTCGGGTTGCGTGGCAGTTCGTCGACGAAGTAGTACTCGCGGGGGCGTTTGAAGTCGGCGAGTTCGTCGCGGGAGCGGCAGAACTCGTCGAGGCTGTCGGCGTCCGCCCCGCTCCCGACGACGTACGCGACGACACGCTCCCCCCACTCGCCGTTCTCCTCGCCGACGACCGCGACCGCCTCGACCGCCTCGTGGTCGTAGAGGACGTTCTCTATCTCGGTCGGGTAGATGTTCTCGCCGCCCGAGATGATCATGTCGTCGATGCGGTCGACCAGGAACAGGTAGCCGTCCTCGTTGACGTACCCGGCGTCGCCGGTGAAGAACCAGCCGTCGCGGATGGCGTCCGCGGTCAGTCCGGGACGGTTCCAGTACTCGGTCAGCATCGGTGGCCCCTGGAGGATGATCTCGCCGACGTCGCCGCGCTGGACGACGTCCGTCGGAGCGACCGGGTCGTCGGGGGATTCGGTCTCGGTCGGCGAGACGATACGTAGCTCGTGGTTGGGCGCGGCCCGACCGACGCTCCCGAGCTGGTCGTGGACCTCGTCCGGCCGGATGAACGTCGCACAGGGCCCCATCTCGGTCATCCCGTACGCAGTCGCGTAGTCCTCGCAGAACGTCTCGATGCACTGTTCGAGGAGCGTGGGCGGCATCGGGGCGGCCCCGTAGATACCGAGCTGGAGGCTGCTCCCGTCGAAGTCGGCGGCGTCTTCGGCGGCAGACAGTAGCTCCGACCACGTCCGGGAGGCGACGAACAGGTGCGTGGCCTGCTCGGCGTCGACCACGTCGAGGACTCGCTCGGGGTCGAACTGGTGGAGGACGACCGTCGTCGCCCCGAGGTTCAGTCGCGGGCAGAGACCGCAGTTGAGTTCGGCGTTGTGGTACAGCGGCATGGCCGAGACGCCGACGTCCGTGTAGTCGAGGTCCAGCCGACCGAAGTACAGCATGTTGTGGTACGTCGCGTCCTGGTGGGAGTGGACGACACCCTTCGGTCGTCCCGTCGTCCCGGAGGTGTACATGATGGCGTACTGGTCGGTCGGTGCGACCTCGATCTCGACGGGACCGTCGTCCGCAGTCGAGACGGTCTCGTGGAACCCCCTCGCGTAGTCTGGCGTCGACTCGACGTCGTCGTCGACGTACAGGTACCGGTCGACCGTCCCGAACTCGTCGCGGCCGGCCTCGACGGTCTCTCGCGTCGCCTCCTCGAACAGGAGGACGCTCGAATCCGAGTCGTCGAGGATGTAGCCGACCTCCCCCGGTGCGAGACGGTAGTTGATAGGGTTGAACACCGCTCCCGCCCGGAGGAGCCCGAACATCGCCACGACGAACTCTGCGGAGTTGTACATGAGCAGCGAGACCCGGTCGCCCGGTTCGACGCCGAGGTCCCGGAGCGCGTTCGCACACCGCGTCACTCGGCGGTCGAGTTCCTCGTACGTCAACCGGACGTCCTTCCGCGGGTAGACGACGGCCTCCCGCTCGGGGTACTTCCGGGTCGTCCGGGCGAGCGTTCCCGGTAGCGTCGGCAGGTGAGTCACGTCGAGTCACTCGTCGGACTCGCTGTTAGACCTTTCGTCGCTCGAACACTCGTCGGGGGTCGGGAGTCGGGGACGGCCGGTTCGAGAGACCTCGCCGTGCGCCGCTCCGAGCAACGACGGGAAGTGACTGGTCCAGTCCGAGATGATTCGCCAGGTCGACGTCCGGCTAGCTCCGCCTCCCGGTCACCGACGACGGCGGCCTGGCAGGGCGCTCCTGCGAACACGTCGCTCGTGTGAGAGGCAGCAATCGATTCCGCAGCCGGAAGGAACAATGGTAACAAGCACCAACATCCTGACCCGGTCGGTGCTCCAGCCATGCTGCACCTGGCCGGTGGCGTACCGTTCATAAACGCTTGTCACGTGCGACTCCCCATCCCTGGGGACACTTTTCACGAGACGCTCGTCGGCTTCCTGGTGTCGCCGCTCTCGGTAGAAGGCCACGAGTATCATCTCCAACCGATAGGAAGCAGTCCGTCCGAATCCATACAGTATCCTTTTTCTCCCACCGTCTGTGAGCAGGTAGTATGGTCGTAGACCGCACCGAGATAGAGACCGTCGCCGTCGTCGGCAGTGGACAGATGGGCCGTGGCATCGCGGCCGTCGCCGCGCTCGCCGGCTACGACACCTACCTGAACGACATCGACGAATCACAGCTCGAGGAGGCGAGCGAGCGAATCGAGTGGTCGTACGACAAGTCCGTCGGGAACGGTCGAGTGACGCAAGAGGACGCCGACGCTGCCCTCGACCGACTGGAGTTCACGACCGACCTCGACGAGGCGGTCGGCGACGCCGACTTCGTCACCGAGGCCGCAGTCGAGCAGCAAGCGGTGAAAGAGGACATCTTCGAGGACCTCGACGAAGCCACCCCCTCCGAAGCGATTCTCGCGACCAACACGTCCGGGCTCAACATCACCCGCCTCGCAGAGGTCACGGACCGGCCAGCACAGGTGGTCGGTAGCCACTGGTTCAACCCGCCGATGCTGATGGATCTGGTCGAGGTGATCATGACCGAACACACGCCCGACGACGTGGCGGGGACCGTCGAATCGCTCGTCGAATCGTTCGGCAAGACACCGATTCGCTGTCGGATGGACGTCCCCTCGTTCATCGTCAACCGCCTGATGCGGCCCTACGGTGAGGGAGCGGCGTGGATGGTCTACAGGGGAGAGCACAGTATCGAGGAGATCGATTCGGCGATGAAGTACAAGGAACGGTTTCCGATGGGGCCGTTCGAACTCGCCGACTTCACGGGCGGCATCCAGATTCGCGTCGAGGGCGAGCAGGACCACCTGACCGAAGACCGCCCCATGGCGTACGACACGGAGGTCTGTCCGATACTGCACCAGTTGTACGACAAGGGGCGGTACGGTCGGAAGTCGGGGGCCGGGTACTACGACTACGACGAACGCGACGAGCCACAGATCGCGGTCGACGCTGGCCAGGGGTTCGATACCCTGCTCGTCTGGGCGCCGATCATCAACGAGGCCGCCAAGATGGTGCAACACGATGTCGCGAGCGTCGAGGACATCGACACGGGTGCGAAACTCGGCGGCAACTGGCCGGTCGGTCCACTCGAGAAGGCAGACGAGGTCGGTGCATCGGTCGTCCTCGACCGACTGACCGAGGTCGCGAGCCGTCACGACGACACCAACAAGCAGGCCGAGACGCTCCCGTGTGACCTGCTGGTCGAGAAGGCGAAGACCGGAGACACCTTCTACTAACGGGTCACCGACAGTCGAGGCCGATACTTTCCAGGGACTCCGGGGGGTAGTCACCGTCGTCTACGTCGTCGGGCGGGAACGGATGCGTGTCGACTCCTCTCACGTCTCGCTATCTGTACACGCGTAGGCGCTGGAGTGGCCAGGAACCGCCCCCGATTTCGGTCGAGTAGCCCGCTTCTATCGAGTTCCGAGTCTCCTACGGCCCCGCGAGGGTACTCCCTTCGGTTACGATTGCATCCGCACTCTCACGTCGCGATGGACGGGTCTGACCGGTGGTCGGTCGACGGAGTCTCGACTGCTCCAGGGAGGCCAGTCGTCTGGTACGTGCTTTCGCGCCGAAGAGAATACCAGTTCTAGTGCAATACACAACCTGTCGCACAACCGAAGTCCGGTTAGAGAATATCGTGTCCAGTACTTAGCCGAGGAAGGTTCAGTGTATATTTCCACTGTATCCTTCAGCGATAGCTTATTCCCAACACTATTCACTCATCGAAAACACACTCGCCCATATATGATAGTCCAGTATTGCCATTCTGGACAATACAACCCGGTTAGAAACCACCAACACACCCCCCGTGTGGCCGACGATAGCCTCCCGACAGACGTCCGCGAAGCGCAGACGACGGTCGGTCTCGACCGCGCCGGTGAGAGTGCAGACCACTCCCAGAACGTCGAGCTACGGAATCCAGCCGGCCCTGCTCGATTGCGCCCTGCCTCCCATCGCTAGCGAGTCCGTCGCGTCGAAGCGCTCGCCATCGGTGCGAGGGGTCGGCTCGACGCTCAGGGAGTCGACCCTGTAACGAGGGTCTCGTACTCACAGATCACCATTACGACACACCCTGCACGACACCTCGCCGCGGGTCGAGCGAGGTACGCCGTCTCGTGATACAGAGGGGCGACGGGGGACGCGAGACACCTACTTCGACGGTGACACGGCGGCTGGCAGGCGGTCGAGCTGGCTCAGTCCCAGCCCGGCGAGTGCGAGCGTCGCCGCGACGACCTGTACACCGGTCATCGGGGCGTAGAGCGCGACGAACGAGAGCGCGATGTACGCCGCCCGGTGGGGCAGGCCGAGGTGGTGTTTCCCGTCGAAGCCGGTGGTCGCCGCCACCAGTGCGACGACCCCCACGAAGACGATACCCGCGTGGAGCAGCGTCGCCGGGAACGACCAGAAGATGAGACTCCGATTGGAGATGAACGCGAAGGGGATGAAGAAGCCCGGCGCACCGATGCGCAGCGCCTGCTTCCCCGTCTGCAGGAAGTCAGCGTCCGCGATGCGCGCCCCGACGGCCACCGCCACAGCCACCGGTGGCGTGATAGCGGAGAGCATCGCGAAGTAGAAGACGAAGAGGTGGGCGGTTATCTGCGGGACGCCCACCTCGATGATGCCCGGCGCGACGAGGATGACCACCAGGATGTAGGCGGCGGGCGTCGGCATCCCCAGTCCGAACAGGATGCTGAGCACCATCGCCATCAGGAGCACCGCGACGAGGACGCCGCCAGCCAGCCCTACCATACGGATGCTGATCTTCTGGGCCAGACCGGTCTGGGTGAGCATGCTGATAATGATACCCATCGCGGCGAGCACGCCGACGAGCGGAGCCATCTCGACCGCGCCGTCGCGGAAGCCCCGGAGCGTCTCCCGGGTCGTCCCGACCAGCGTCCCGACGGACGGCCCGTCGACGACGAGGTTCCGGACGTACATCGTCACGACCATCGTCACGGTCGTGTAGAGCCCGGCGCTCAGCGGCGTGAGCCGCAGGACGACGAGCGTGTAGACCAGAACGGCCAGCGGGACGGCGAAGTGCGCACCCCCCCGGAGGACGCTCCGGTCGAACTCGCCGGTCCGCTCGGTGGTCCAGCCGAAGCGCAACACGACGAACTGGACGGCGATACCGACGCTGAAGTAGAACAGCAGTGCCGGAATCAGGCTGGCCTGGATGATGCGGACGTACGGCACCTGCAGGATGTCGGCCATGATGAACGCCGCGACGCCCATCACGGGCGGCATCATCTGTCCGCCCGAGGAGGCGACGCTCTCGATGGCCGCCGCGAAGTCGTCGCGGACGCCCTGTCGCTGCATCATCGGGATGGTGAAGCTCCCGGTCGTCGCGGTGTTGGCGGCGGCGCTCCCCGTGATGGAGCCCATCGCCATGCTGGAGACGACCGAGACCTGCACGACGCCCGACCGGAGCTTGTTGCCGAGTTCCGTCCCCACGTCGAGGATGTAGTCGAGCGCTCCGTAGGTCTTCGCCATCCCGGCGAACATGATGAAGATGGCGACCCAGGTCGTCCCGACGCCGAGGATGAACCCGTACGTGCCGGTGAGCCCCACGGCTCCGAACCGGGCGACGTCCTGCCAGGACATCCCCGTGTGACCGAGGAAGCCGGGGAGCCACGGCCCGGCCATCGCGTAGGCGACGGCGACGACGACCACCGAGGTGATGGCCAGGCCGTAGGCGCGTCTGGTCGCGTCGGCGACGAGCAGGACGATGAGCGCGCCGACGACGAAGTCCATCTCGGTGTACCCGAGGATGGGGGCGTCGAACTGGAGGCGCTGGAAGTTCAGCTCGATGTACGCCGCGACGGCGACCGCGACGACGGCCCCGAGCAGCGTGAAAATCCCGTCGTACGGTCCGAGGAGCGACCGGAGGCGGCTACCGAGGGAGCCGTCGTGGTCGAGGTCGCGGTCGCGGTACGCCTCGACATCCTCGGTGCCGAAGACGTGCTTCTTCGTCTCGTAGAGGTAGAACAGGGCGACGCCGACCCCGAGGAAGAGGTTGGAGTGTCTGACCCGGACGAACGGTCGTTCGTAGGCGTAGTACAGCATGTACGCTGTCAGCGCGACGCCGATGACGTAGATGAGCCCCGAGAGCGCCCGTTCGCGGGTGACGGTTGAGTCGTTCATCGCCGGAGGCTACTCCTCGCCGCGGGTGAACTCGTCGGACCAGAGTCCCTGCTCCTCGTAGAAGTCGGCGGCGGCCGGGTGGAAGGGGATGTCGTCGTAGGCGTTCTTCAGCCAGAACTCGCCGTCGGCGAGGTTGCCGAGCAGTCCGTGGTACTCGCTGAGCCCCTCGCGGTTCTCGTACATCGTCGCCAGGAGGTCGTAGACGGCGTCGTAGCTGAAGTCGTTCCTGACGATGAAGTTGTACGCCAGCGACGGCATCATCGCCGGTTCCGGGGTGTACGCGTAGTTCTCCAGGTCGCCGGTCTCCACCTCGGTGAGCAGCAGGCCGGGTTCCTCCTGCATCTTCGAGACGACGTCGTCGCTCCACCCGAGCATCCGGAGGTCGACCGTCCCCTTCATCTCCTGGAGCCAGCCGGGTTCGACCGAGAAGTTGACGAGCGTCGCCGCGCCGACGTCCAGACGGCCCTCGCTCATGGCGCTCCCCTGCCCGCCGTAGTCGATGCTGACGCGTTCGTAGTCCTCCGTCGCGTAACTCAGCGCGGTCTCCAGCATCTCGGCCGTCCCGGAGCCACGGGGGGTCGGCGAGACGCGGCTCCCCGACTCGATGTCGGAGGCCGTCTCCCACCCGCCGTTGGGCGTCGCGAGGAACCACCCGAGGTCGTAGAGGTGGAACACCTGGTTCGGCGTGAACGTGAGCTGGTCGAACGGCTTCTCGCCGGCGTTGATCTTCGCGGCGGCCCAGTTCTGGATGTACGCTATCTGGACCTCCTCGCGGTCGAGCCGACCGATGTTCGCGTTCGTCCCTTCGCTCGGTCGCGCGTCGACGCGGACCGCGTCGCTGTTCTCGTTGACGACCGCGGAGATACCCTGGCTCATGGCGTACGCCGCCGTCGTCTCCGTCGACGTCGTCATCACCATGTCGGTCCGGCCCGACCCGCCACCGGAGCCGTTGCCGTTCGACCCGTTGCCGTCGCCGCCGCTGCCGTTACCCCCCTGGCTCGAACAGCCAGCGACACCGGCCACACCGGCCGTTGCGACGGTCCCCTTCAAGAACGCGCGACGCTTGATACTCTCAGCCGTGGAATCGCTTCCCATTCTGAATCATCATTCAGAACACCGGCATTAGTAAGTTCTGGTATCGGCTACTATCCCCGAACAGCGTTCGACGCCGCTCGACCGGGACACAACGTTGTACATCCACATCTCTTCGCGATCGCTCGCCCGCGGAGGCGCTGACTCCAGCGCTCACCACTCGCCTCGTGAATCGACCATCGGTAGGTACTTGTGAACACGGTCGGACGTCGGGCCATGGCGTTCAGCCTCAGCGACGAGCATCGCGCGATACGGCAGGCGGTCCGCGAGTTCGCCGACGAAGAGATCGTGCCGGTCGCACAGGAACACGACGAACAGGGGACGTATCCCGAGGAGATCCGACGGACGGCGGCCGAGTACGACTTCGTCGCGCCGAACATCCCCATCGACTACGGCGGGGCCGGGATGGACAAGCTCTCGACGGTCCTCGTCACGGAGGAGCTGTGGCGCGCGGACCCCGGCATCGGGTCGGCCGTCGGGTCGGCCGGCTTCGGGACGGACATGATCATCGAGTTCGGCGACGAGTGGATGAAAGAGGAGTGGCTCCCGCGCATCGCCGACGGCGAGACCGCCTCCGCCAGCGCCATCTCCGAGCCCGCTCACGGCTCGAACGTCGCAGGCATCGAGACGCGGGCGGAGAAGGACGGTGACGAGTGGGTGCTCGACGGCAACAAGATGTGGATTACGAACGGTACCGTCGCCGACGTCGCCGTCGTGATGGCGAAGACGAGCCCCGATGAGGGCCACCGCGGCATCACCGCCTTCCTCGTCCCGACCGAGGTCGAGGGCTGGAAGCCGACGAAGATAGACAACAAGCTCGGTATCCGGGCGTCGGACCTCGCCGAAATCGTCCTTGACGACGCGCGGATTCCCGAGGAGAACGTCATCGGCGAGGTGGACCAGGGGTTCTACCAGCTGATGGAGTTCTTCGCCTCCGGGCGGACGAACGTCGCCGCCCAGGCCGTCGGGGCCGCACAGGGGGCGTTCGACGCGGCGCTCGACTACGCCGGCGAGCGCGAGCAGTTCGACCAGAAGATCGGCGAGTTCCAGGCCATCCGCCACAAACTCGCGGAGATGGCGACGAACGTCGAGGCCGCCCGGGCGCTCACCTACCGCGCCGCCTCGGCCGTCGAGGAGGGCGACCAGTCGATGGCCGCGCAGTTCTCGAGTATGGCGAAGCTGTTCGCCTCCGAGCGGTCGGTCGAGGTCGCCGACGAGTCCATCCAGGTCCACGGCGGGGCGGGCTACGTCTCCGACCACCCGGCCGAGCGCTACTACCGCGACGCCCGTATCACGAAGATCTACGAGGGGACGAGCGAGATCCAGAAGAACATCATCGCCGACCGACTCCTGTAGACGCAGTCGAATTCGGGGACGCCCGACGCGCGCCGATTCAGGGGGACGGATTACGGTGCGAACAACTCGACGGCCGCACCCTGCCCGTACCCGACGCACTCCGTGGCGAGCCCGGACGACGCGTCGCGACGCCGCATCTCGTGGACGAGCGTGACCGGGAGCCGTGCCCCCGACGCTCCCAGCGGGTGGCCGATGGCGATAGCGCCACCGTTGACGTTGAACACCTCGTCGTCGAAGCCGAGTTCGCGCTGGCAGTACAGCGTCTGGGACGCGAACGCCTCGTTCAGTTCGACGAGGTCGTAGTCGTCGGCCTCGGTGCCCGAGCGCTCGAACAGCCCCTCACACGCCGGAACCGGACCGATTCCCATCACTTCGGGGTCGACGCCGGCGACCTCGTGGTTCCCCACTTCGGCCAGTACGTCGAGGCCACGTTCCTCGGCGAACGCCCGCGAGGTGAGCAGGAGGCCCGCCGCGCCGTCCGATATCTGCGCCGCGGTCGCCGCGGTGACCGTCCCGTCCTCGTCGAAGGCGGGCGGGAGCCCCGCGATGGACTCGGCCGTCGTCCCGGGGCGGAGGCCCTCGTCCTCGGTGACCGTCCCGTCGGGCGTCTCGATGGGGACGATCTCGTCGTCGAACCGACCCGCCTCGGTGGCGGCGACCGCCCGCTGCTGGGAGCGCGCGCCGTACGCGTCCTGGTCCGCCCGGGAGACGCCGTAGCGGTTCGCCACCGCCTCGGCAGTTGCCCCCATCTGGAGGTCGTCCGGGTCCCAGGCGGCCGCGATGCCGGGGTAGTTCCCGATGCCGTACTTCCGCGAGACGCGGGACATCTGCTCGACGCCGCCGGCCACGACGCAGTCGCGCTGGCCGGCCCGGATGGCGTCGGCCGCGGAGAAGAGCGCCTCCGCGGAAGAGGCACAGAGCCGGTCGATGGTCGTCCCCGGCACGGACTCGCCGAGGTCCGAGAGGAGCGCGACGACGCGGGCGAGGTTGTTGCCCTGCTCGCCCTCCTGTTTGGCGCAGCCCCAGCGAACGTCGTCCACCTCATCGCCCGAGAGTCCAGTCTCGGCGAGCATCCGGTTCACCAGCGGCACCGAGAGCTCCTCGCTGCGGACCGCCGAGAAGACGCCACCCTCCTTCCCCTGAGCCGTCCGGACCGCGGAGACGACGACCGGTTGGTGTAGCTTCCCGGCCATCACTCGTAGGCGGCGAAGCCGGTGAGGTCCTGACCCAGAATCAGCGTGTGGATGTCGTGGGTCCCCTCGTAGGTGTAGACGGTCTCCAGGTTGGCCATGTGGCGCATCGGCGAGTAGTCCGCCGTGATGCCGTTCCCACCGAGCATCTCGCGGGCGATACGCGACTGGTCGCGCGCCATCCGCACGTTGTTGCGCTTGGCCATCGAGACGTGCTGAGGACGCATCTCGCCGCGCTCTTTCAGTTCCGCGAGGCGATGTGCCAACAGCTGACTCGTCGTGATCTGCGTCGCCATCTCCGCCAGCTTTTGCTGTTGGAGCTGGAACCGGGCGATGGGACCGCCGAACTGCTCGCGGTCGGTCGCGTACTCACGAGCCGTCTCGAAGCAGTCCCGCGCCGCACCGATAGCGCCCCACGCGATGCCGTAGCGCGCCTGCGTGAGACACGACAGCGGTCCTTTCATCCCCTCGACGTCCGGCAACAGGTTCTCCTCGGGGACGTAGACGTCGTTCAGACCGATCTCGCCCGTGATGGAGGCCCGCAGCGACAGCTTCTCGTCGATCTTGTTGGTGGAGACGCCGTCGCGGTCCGTCTCGACGAGGAAACCCCGAACCGGTGTGTCCTCGGCCGACCGGTCGCGCCCCCAGACGATGGCCACGTCCGCAATCGGCGAGTTCGTGATCCATGTCTTCGAGCCGTTCAGGACGTATCCTTCGTCCTCGGCTTCCGCGTAGGTCTCCATCGCGGTGGGGTTCGACCCGTGCTGTGGCTCGGTCAGACCGAAACAGCCGACCGCCTCGCCCCGCCCGAGAGCGGGCAACCACTCGTCTTTCTGCTCGTCGCTGCCGAACGCGTGGATGGGGTACATCACGAGCGCCCCCTGCACGCTTGCCATCGAACGCAGCCCCGAATCGCCCGCCTCGAGTTCCTGCATCAGCAGACCGTAGGCGGTCTCGCTCAGGTCGGGGAGGTCGTACCCATCCAGGTTGGGCGCGTAGAACCCCAGCTCGCCCATCTCCTCGACGAGGTCCGTCGGGAACGTCCCCTCGATCCAGTGCTCGCCGACGTCCGGGCGCACCTTCTCGTCGACGAACTCGCGGGCCG